>JAOZUP010000427.1 GCA_029938595.1 Thermoanaerobaculales bacterium
GGAGGCCCACCATCATGCCGGATTTGCGAAGCATTGAAGAATCGCGGTCTGCCACCTGCCGCAGAACCTCCAGGGCCCACGCGTAGCGTCCCGATCGCCGCACCTCGCGGTACAGCCGCGGCACCGTCTCGACGTTGTGGTTGTACACTTCGGGGCGGGCCTCGATAATTCGATCGACCTGTGCCAAATCGCCCCGAAAATCGGGTGTCAGCACCTCTATAGTCGGGGGCTGGTCGAGCTCGCGAAGAAGCCGAACGCACTCCACGAAGCCGCCCGCACCGCCATCCGAAAGATCATCCCGGTCGACGGCGGTGATGACCACGTGCTCGAGACCCATTTCGACGACCGCTTCGACCAGTTGCCGAGGTTCATTGGGGTCGAGGGCCGAGGGGCGACCGTGGGCGATCGAGCAATAGGAACAGTTGCGAGTGCACACCCGGCCGTTGATGAGGAAGGTGGCGGTTCCGCGGGCAAAGCACTCGGAACGGTTGGGACAGCGTGCCTCCTCGCACACCGTGTGCAGGCCTCCCGAGCGCATTCGCATCTTGATCTCGTGCAGCTCGCCGAGCTGCAGCCGGCGCGAGCGAATCCAATCCGGCAGCGCCGGCCTCGGTACCTGACGACCTCCAAAGCTCACGGCGCGACGACCCAGGCGTCGGGAAAACCGGCGGAGCTCATCCGCTGCGCCACCCGGTCGGCAGAGCTGCGGTCCGGGAACGGGCCGATCCTCAGCTTGTAGAGCACGCCGGCTCCAGCGTTCTGCACGGTGATCAGGTGCTGGTGATCACTCGCAAAACCGAGGCTCTCCAGCCGGGATTGGGCTGCTTCCACCGACTGCTGCTGCGCCGAAGCGAGCACCTGCACGAAGAACTCGGTTGCCGCTGCGGTTGGCGTCGGCTGCGGCGTCGGTGGCGTCGTCGGTTTGGGAGACGGTGTCGCGGTCGGTGACGGCGGCGATGTCTTGGTCGGCTTCGCGGCGGGCTTCGGGACCGAGGTCGGGATCACCACCTCGGGTATCTCCGTCGGCGTCGCCGCCGCTTGCAGCGCAGTCATCTCGCCCTGGGTCAGCTCGGCCGTCAGCACCGACCAGGCAGCGCCGTAGCCGAGGGCAAACGCGATCACCATGACCAGCGCCAGCGCGATCAGGAGCACGGTCAACCAGCGTGCACTGAGCTCGATCACGTAGTAGCTGCGGCTCATACCTGTATCTTGGTTCTGCAAAACACGCGATCGGACGCCATCTTGTGTATCACTCGCCGCTGTTCACGAGCTTTGACAAGCCTTCTAAGATGTTGATCGGCATCGGAAAGACGATGGTCGAAGCGTTCTCGGTCGAAATCTCGGCGAGGGTCTGCATGTATCGCAACTGAATCGTCAGAGGATTCTTCGCCATCACCTCCGCCGCTTCCGCCAGCTTCACCGACGCGACCAGCTCGCCCTCGGCGTGGATGATCTTGGCCCGCTTCTCGCGTTCGGCCTCCGCCTGCTTGGCAATCGCCCGCTGCATGTCCGGCGGCAGGTCGACGTGCTTGACCTCGACCATGGAGACCTTGACGCCCCACGGGTCGGAGGCCTCGTCGATCATCGACTGCAACCGCACGTTGAGCCGTTCGCGCTTGGTCAGAAGGTCGTCCAGCTCAACCTCGCCGAGAACCGCCCGCAGGGTGGTCTGGGCCAGCTGCGAGGTGGCGTAGACGTAGTTCTCGATCTCGACCACCGCCCTGACCGGGTTCATGACCCGGAAGTAGACCACCGCGTTGACCTTGACCGACACGTTGTCGCGGGTGATCACGTCCTGCGGCGGGATGTCGTGCACTACCGTCCGCAGGCTCATCTTGACCATGCGGTCGATGGGCCAAAAGACGAAGACGAAACCGGGGCCCTTGGGCTCTTTGAGCACCCGCCCGAGACGGAAGATCACGCCCCGCTCGTACTCGTTGAGGATATTGATCCACTTGAAGATGATGAAGACCGCAATGAAAACGGCCAAACCGAAACCGGAACCGAGAATACCGCCCATCATTCACTCCCTTCCTCATGGTCGCCAACGGAGGCGACCTCGATCCAGCTGTTCTTTACGGCGACCACCCGCACGCGATCACCGTCCGCGATCGCGGATCCGACGCTGCGCGCGTTCCAGTACTCTCCGTGCACCGCAACCTTTCCTTCAGGGGCAAGCTCACCGATCGCGCGGCCGACATCGCCGATGAGACCCTCACGGCCGGTCATGGGCTTCTGACGGTGGGCCCACAGCACCCGGCTGAGCAGGAAGCCAGTCAGGGTGGCCGCCACCACTGCGGTCGGCAGCACCACCCCCAAACTCACCCTCATCGCTGGAATTGGACCATCGAAGAGCATCAGCGAGCCAAGGACAAACGTGATCACGCCGCCCACGGTCAGCAACCCGTAGCTGGTCACCTTCACCTCCAGGATGAAGAGCATCAGCGCAACGAAGATCAGCGCCACCCCCGCCCAGCTCACCGGCAGAACCGAAACCGAGTAGAGGCCCAGGAGCAGGAAGACGACACCGACCACACCGGGAAGGATGCCTCCAGGATGCGTAATCTCGACATACAGGCCGAGGGCTCCCAGGGCCATCAACAGGTACGCGATGTTGGGGTTGGCCAGCACCGAGAATAGCCTCTCGGTAAAGGTCGGTTCGATGTCTACAAGCTGCGGCGAGCCGAGCTCTATGGTTTCGACGGTGCCGTCGAAACGAGTCACCTCGAAGCCGTCGAGGCGTTCCAGCAGGTCGTCCACACTGACCGCAATGAAGTCAATGAGCCCTTCCTCCAGCGCCTCCTCTGCAGTGAGCGAGATGCTCTCCAGGACCGTACGTTCCGCGACCTCCGGGTTACGGCCGCGGTGCTCGGCCAGCGATCTCACCATGGCCGCCGCATCGTTGGTTATCTTGTCGCGAACGTCCTCGGGGAGGTTCTCCCCCTGCCCGCCCACCGGGTGGGCGGCGCCGGTGTTGGTACCCGGCGCCATCACCGCGACATCGGCGGAGATGAGGATGAAGAAACCGGCCGATGCGGCCCGCGCACCGGGAGGGGTCACGAAGACCACAACCGGAACCGGTGAGGTGGCAATGGCCGTCGTAATGTCGCGGGTCGTGTCCACCAGCCCGCCGGGAGTGTCGAGCTCCATCACCACCAGCGAGGCCCCCCGATCGGCGGCATCACGGAGGGCCCGCTCGATGAATTGCTGCGATGCCGGTTGGATCGTGTCCTCGACCCGCAGGCGAACCACCTCGCCGGCCCACGCCGGAGCGACGGCAAAGAGAAGCATCAGGGCCACGAGCAAACAAATAGGACGTCTCATACTGAAGATGATAGGGCCCTCGGAGGTGAGGCACAAGGGGCAAAGCAGGAGCTCGAACGAGAAACCCGAAATGACCTCCCCTCCCACCACGTCGCAAACACGAAGACACCAAGACCAAGAACCACTCGAACAACCACGGAGACACAGAGAGCGCACAGAGCCACCCATCCATCGCAATTTGCCCACAGATCAC
>JAOZUP010000428.1 GCA_029938595.1 Thermoanaerobaculales bacterium
AAGCCCAACATCCTCGTGATCATGGGCGATGACATCGGGTACGCCAACATCAGTGCCTATACCCATGGCGTCATGGGGTATCGCACGCCCAACATCGACCGCGTCGCCAAGGAAGGCATCATGTTCACCGATTTCTATGGTGAGCAGAGCTGCACCGCCGGCCGTGCATCGTTCGTCACCGGTCAGAGCGTCTATCGAACCGGGCTGAGCAAGGTTGGCATGCCCGCGGCGAAGATGGGGATCAGTGCCGATGACCCGACCATCGGGACGCTGCTGAAGGACCACGGCTACGTCACCGGACAGTTCGGCAAAAATCATCTGGGCGACCGCAACGAGTATTTACCCACCGTACATGGGTTTGACGAGTTCTTTGGCCTGCTGTATCACCTCAACGCGATGGAAGGCCCGGAGAACCCGGACTATCCGCCCGCTGACCTGTATCCGGACTTCCTGGGGAAATACGGCCCCCGGAACGTCCTCCATACCTGGGCCACGGATACGGATGACCCAACGGTGGATCCGCGTTTCGGCAAGGTCGGCAAGCAGAAGATCGAGGATGCCGGGCCACTCCCGCCGGAGCGGATGAAAACCTTCGACGCCGAGGTGAACGCGATGTCGATCGATTTCATCGAACGTGCCGTCAAGGCTGGAAAGCCGTTCTTCGTGTGGCACAACAGCAGCGACATGCACGAATTCACCCACATCGAGGACAAGATCAAGGGCCAGGCCGGGCTGTGGCAGTCCGAGTATCACGACAGGATGGTGGAACACGACAAACAGGTCGGACAACTGCTCGACAAGTTGGACGAGTTGGGGATTGCCGACAATACGATCGTCGTCTACACCACCGACAACGGAGCGATGATCAACTCGAAGCCCGACGGCTCCACGACTCCGTTCCGGAGCGAGAAAGTCACATCCTGGGAAGGCGGTTTTCGGATCCCGGCGTTTATCCGCTGGCCGGGCGTGGTCAAGCCCGGATCAATATCCAACGAGATCGTCAGCCTGCATGACTTCTTTCCGACCTTTCTCGATGTGGCCGGTGATCCGAACATCGTGGAGGAGCTCAAGAAGGGGTATAAAGCCGACAACGGCAAGACGTACAAGGTCCACCTCGACGGCTACAACCTGAGGCCCTACCTCAGCGGGAAAACCAAGACCTTCGAGCGGAAGGGTTTCTTCTACTTCTCCGATGACGGGGACATATTTGCCCTCCGATACGACAATTGGAAGTTCATGTTTATGGAGCAGCCTGCTCACGGCACGTACGAGGTTTGGAGTGACCCGTACAAGGTCTTCCGTGCACCGAAGATCTTCAACCTGCGGACCGACCCCTACGAGACGGCAGATTATGCCTCCAATACGTACTGGGATTTCATCAACCGCCACACCTGGATGGTTCCCGTGGCTCTCAATATGGTTGGCGAGTTTCTAGAAACGCTCGAGGAGTTCCCGCGACGTGCGGCTCCTAGCAGTTACAGTCCTGAGGATATGTTCAAGACCATGCAAGAAGCGGCCGCGAAATAGGGTGGAATACGCAGGCATCCGACGAACCGAAAGAGACGCGCTCAACTGAAGAAGCGCAACCAACCCGAATGGAGGATTGCATCATGATCGCCGTCAATTCGAAGCAACCGTCGCACAAGACCCCGAACCGATCGACAACCCGGACAGTGTTCCTGGCGCTCGCCGCAGTGTTAGTGGTGCTGCCGGCATTCGCGCAGGATCGCTCCATCGGCGAGCCCGGCCGCGAATCGGGCCAGCCCAATCCACTCAAGAACGTTTACTTCGGCGAGCAGCATATGCACACCCGCAACTCGTTCGACGCGTTCACGATTGGCGTGACCCAAACCTGGGAGCAGGCCTATCGTTTCGGCCGGGGCGAAGAGGTTACGCTCAACACAAACGGCGTCAAGATGAAGCGCCGAACGCCCTACGACTTCGTCGCGATCACCGATCACGCGGAGTATTACGGTGTTCTCAAGGATTTGACCGATCCCAAGAACCCGCTGTCCGATACTCCGATTGCTAAGCAACTCATGAAGGCGCGCACGGACCCGAAAGCGGCCGCGGCAGCCGTCACAACACTGATTGCGACGCTCAGCGACCTCACACCCATCCTGGAATATGTCACGCCCGAACTGCGCACCGGGTATTGGCAGAAGTTCCTTGCCACGGCGGATAGATTCAACGACCCCGGCAAATTCACCGCTCTCTATGCTTTTGAGTGGACCTCAAACGGCAATAACGCAAATATGCACCGTAATGTGTTCTTCAAGAACCAACCGCCATTGGTGCCATATTCATCCTTTGACTCGATCCTGCCGGAGGATTTGTGGACGTATCTCGAGTCACAGCGAAATGCGGGGGTCGACACCTTCGCCATTCCCCACAACGGGAATCTCTCTGACGGTTATATGTATTCGTACAACAAGTTTCTCGCTGGGCCGATGGATGCGCGATATGCGCAGCGCCAGGCTCTGAATGAGCCGCTGACTGAAATCCACCAGACCAAGGGTAATTCGGAAGCCCACCCGTGGCTCTCGCCCAACGATGAATTTGCCGAGTTCGAAGTGTTTCCCAACTTGATCAACACGAACACGCCGAGCGCGATCAAGCACGGCTTTGTCCGCCAGGCACTGGTGGATGGCATGTCGATAGAGACCAACCTCGGCTACAACCCCTACAAGATGGGCATCGTGGCGGGCGCGGACGTGCACTCGGGCTACCAGGGCAACGAGGAGTGGGACTGGCACGGCGCGCACGGCAAGCTCGACGATACGCCGCAAAAACGCCTCAACCCCACGGTGAATGCTACGGGTGTGCCGGGTTACGGCGTGTCCACCGCCGGCACCACCGCCATCTGGGCAACGGAGAATACCCGCGAGGGTCTCTTCGACGCGATGCTGAGCAAGGAGACGTACGGCACCACCGGCACCCTGATCCGCTTGCGCTTCTTTGGAAGCTGGGATTATCCGGATGACCTCGTCGAGGACAGTGACTTCATAAAGCAAGCTTACGAGTACGGCGTCCCGATGGGGCAGGACTTATCCGAAAAAACATCCAAGGCGCCTACTTTCGCAGTCTGGGCAATGAAGGATCCGGAAAGTGGCAATCTCGACCGTATCCAGATCATCAAGGGTTGGGCGAGCACCGTTACCGGGAAACCGCAGGAAAAAATCTACGATGTCGCATGGTCCGATAATCGCAAACCCGATCCCAAGACCGGCAAGCTGCCCCCTGTGGGCAACACCGTTGACACAGCAAAAGCCACCTGGACAAACGACATCGGCGATACACAGTTGAGTGTGGTGTGGACCGATCCGGACTTCGACCCGACCCTGAAGGTTGTTTATTACGTACGCGTGCTGGAAATTCCAACGCCCCGTTGGAGCACCTATGATTCGGCACGGAACAACCTACCGTTGCCGACAGGGGTGCCGGCCACCATCCAGGAGCGCGCCTACTCCTCGCCGATTTGGTACACGCCTGCGGCGAAGTAGGACGGAAGGTGA
>JAOZUP010000429.1 GCA_029938595.1 Thermoanaerobaculales bacterium
CCCCAAAACTGAAGAAGCGGATTTCTCTTATTCCTCGGCCTCTGAAGTAAACCTGTAGCCGACTCCACGCACGGTATGGAAGTGCAGTGGGTGTCTCGGGTCCTCCTCGAAGTGCTTTCGGAGGCGGTGAACGAAGGTGTCCAGGGTTCTGGTCGAGGTGTCGAAGGTGTAGCCCCAGACCCGCTCGAGGAGCTCGCCCCGGGTCAGCACCCGGCCCTCGTTCTCGGAGAAGAAGCGCACCAGCATGACCTCGCGTTCGGTGAGAGCCACCGAGCCGGCGGCGGTGGTCGCGCGCATGGTGCCCATGTCGACCTCGTTGTCACCAATCTGAACCACCGGACCGGTTCGGGCGGGAGTCTGCGACCACTCGGCGCGACGCAGGATCCCGCGTACGCGCAGCACGAGCTCCTCGACGAGGAACGGTTTGGTCAAGTAGTCGTCGGCACCGAGTTGCAAGCCGAGGATGCGGTCGGCATCCGAGCCGCGTGCGGTCAGAAAAAGGATGGGGATCTGGTTGCTTTCGGCGCGTAGTTGCCGGCAGACCTCGAAGCCGTCGATCCCGGGGAGCATGATATCGAGGATCAACAGGTCAAAGTCTGTGGGTGAAGCGCCGAGCTCGTCCAGCCCCGCCTCGCCGGTCCCAACGCACATGACCGAAAAGCCCTCCAGCTCGAGATTACCGCACAGTCCCTCGGCAAGCGGTTTGTCATCCTCGACTACCAGCAACCGTGTAGGCTCAGCCGGAAGTTGTGTCTCTTCCACTGTTTAATTGTATCCTGAACTTTTGCCCCGCTCTTCTCACCGGGTTTCGTAGCGAGGGCGGCGAAGCGCAAGTATCCGCTGGGATAGGCTAGCGCTCGTCTTGCATGCTACAATCTGCGGTCGGTTTTGGAGGTGGTCATGAAGGCCTCGTTGCGATGGATTGTGGTTGTTCTTGCGATGCTGTCGGCGGTTCCGGCGATGGCGGGAAAGATCGGGTTCCTGGACGCCGAACGGGCGGTAACCTTGGTGCAGGAGGGAAAACGGCAGCTGCAAGCCCTCGACGAGTGGGCCAAACCGCGACGCGAGCGGTTGGAGCAGGGGCGGGCCAGTCTGATCGAGCTCGACAAGCAGCTGACGGCGCAGCGAAGCGTTGCCACGGCCGAGGTGATCAAGGAACTCGAGAGCGGTTTTCTGCAGGCGCGGCGAGAGTTCGAGGACGCTGGCCGAAGCTTCAACCGAGACCTTGAGGTCAAGCAGAACGAGTTTCTGGAGGATGTGGCGACCAAGATGGGGACGGTGGCCAGTGACTACGGCAGAGCCAATGATTTCGACGCGATCTTCATGCTCAACGCCCAACCGCTGGTGTACATTCGTGATGCCGCCGACGTCACCGACACCGTAATCCGACTGTACGACGAGCGCTTCCCTGTGAACTGACCGCAATACTCGCAGTACCGGTGGGTTGACACTTTGACCCGCACATCTCACGAGCTTTCTACTGCGGTCATAGGAGGCGTATGATGAGTTGGATCGCAGACCCGGCGAGATTGGCGATGAGTAGGGGAAAGCGAAGGTGTCAATAGTGTCGGCCCGGGCACCCATGATGACCTGTCAGCATTGTGCCCACTTTGTCGACGACCCTGCTTCTATCGAAGCCGAATTTCCCTACCTTTCTGTCTTCGGTTCCGCCTACTCATCGGCCCGGGGCCATGCTGGGATCTGCCAGGAGCTCGGTCGTTTCATGGACCCTGTGCTGGCGCAAGGCTGTCCGTTGTTCGTACCTCGTGAGCAGACGGACGGAGAGCAGATGACTCGTCGATTATCAAAAGAGCCGCCGCCTCGATGTAGATAACGAGGGAAAAAGGCCATGACAAGCGAAAAGATGCGCAGTCCTTTGTTGGTAGAGGAAGATTGGTGGACCGTCTGGTTCGCCTTGACCATTCTTCTGATAGCTACGGTACTTGGCATACTGACCTTGTCCGACAACATCACCGCTAAGAACGTCCCGAAAATGGGCAAGTGGAAAACCAACCCTGCGGATGTCTTCTACCATGCAAAGAAGACCCCGATTGACCTCGACGAAAGCGCCACTGTTGCGATGCTGGCGGACAGGATCAACGTGGCAGAAGCAGGAGCGATCGCTGAAATCGTACCCGGCGAAGGGGGAGTGCGGTTACGGGTGGTCACATCCCGAACCGGAGATGGGGAGACGATCACCCTCAAGAGTCAGCTGGCTGGCGGAACGACAGCGCTGAATTTCGCCAAGGAGAAGCCGGATTCTGCTGGTATGGGAGCGGAGGCATACCTATCACAACTCCTCCCCGCCGCGAACGTCGATATTGGGAAAGGGAAGGTGACCGTGACCGCAGAACGATCAGCATCGATCGTTCTGCCGCTCCTGGTCACCATGATCGGCATCATGCTTCTGACCTCGATCGGGATCTGGAGCATGGGGCAGAATACAAGCAAGTACGCTTTGGCATTTCTGGCCATCTTCATCCTGAGCATCATCTCGTTCACCATTGCCAACCAGTACACCATCAAAGCCTACGGTTTGAGCTATGCAGCGTGGGCGCTGGCTTTCGGCCTCCTTATCTCCAACACGGTTGGCACACCCAAATGGCTCAAGCCCGGAATACGAACCGAGATGTACATCAAGACAGGCCTTGTGCTGCTGGGGGCTGAGATTCTGTTTGGGAAAATCCTCAGCATTGGCGTTCCGGGCCTGATGGTGGCCTGGCTGGTAACGCCCACAGTGATCATATTCATGTGGTTATTCGGTACCAGGGTTTTGAAGATAGCCAGCAAATCGCTGGTCATCATCATCGCGGCAGCAACATCGGTCTGCGGCGTTTCGGCGGCCATCGCGGTAGCTGCCGCTTCACGTGCAAAAAAGGAAGAACTGACTCTCGCCGTGGGGATGACGCTGATCTTCACGGTACTGATGATGATCTTTATGCCAATGTTCATTAGTGCCGTCGGCATTGGCCCGGTTTTGGGCGGGGCGTGGATGGGAGGCACAATCGATTCCACTGGTGCCGTCGTGGCCGCAGGCGCCTTCCTCGGGCCACGAGCCGAAGCCGTGGCCGCAGTCGTCAAGATGATTCAAAATATTCTGATCGGCGTGGTCGGGTTTGCTGTGGCCCTGTTTTGGATCACATCAGTCGAGCGGGTTCCGGGCGCCCCGCGTCCTGGGTTAATTCAGATCTGGGTCAGATTTCCCAAGTTCATCGTCGGTTTCGTCGCTGCGTCGCTGTTGTTCTCTTTCTTCCTGGTGCCGCTATTTGCATCGCTCTTCGAAGGGAATGGTCTCAAGCTGGTGGAATCAAGCGTAATCAAGGCGGTGACCAATCCTCTGCGGGGTTGGTTCTTCTGTCTGGCATTTGTCTCCATCGGGTTGGAATCCAACTTCAAGGAGATGTCCGAACAGTTGGAAGGCGGCAAGACGATGATCCTGTACCTCGTCGGGCAGTCCTTCAACCTCGTCTTGACCTTGGCGGTGGCCTGGCTGGCGTTTGTGGTG
>JAOZUP010000430.1 GCA_029938595.1 Thermoanaerobaculales bacterium
GGCGAGGTGGTCGACTGGGTGGTCGTGATGCGCGAGCTCGACGAGGCGAAGCTCGGCACTCAGGTCCTCGAGCGCGGCGAGCTCACCGAGGCCCACATGGATGCCCTTGTCGAGGCCCTGGTGCCCTTCTACCGCGACGCCGCCACCGGCGAGGGCGTCGATCAATACGGCGAGATCAAGGCTGTAAAGTTCAATACCGACGAGAACTTCAGCCAGACCAAGGCTTATGTCGGCAAGCTCGTGTCCACCGAGCGATTCAAGCACATCAGACGCTTCACCAACGCGTTCTACGACGAGAAGGCGGATCTCTTCGCACGCCGTGTAGCCGAGGGCCGTACCCGGGAGAGCCACGGCGATCTCCACCTCGGCAACGTCTTCCTCGAGGATCCACCGATCATCTTCGACTGCATCGAGTTCAACGAACGCTTCCGCTGTGGCGATGTCGCCGTCGACCTCGCCTTCATGGCGATGGATCTGGATTTCAACAACCGGTCCGATCTCGGCCAGCACTTCATCGACCGCTACGTCGAGGCCGCCGGAGACACCGAACTCGTCGAGATGCTCGACTTCTACAAGTGCTACCGCGCCTACGTGCGTGCCAAGATCGCCTGCTTCACGTCCGCAGACCCGGCCCTCGACGCCTCCGCCAAACGCATCCAGCGCAACCTCGCGCGACACTACTTCGGGCTCGCCTACCACTATGCGGGCGGCACCGAGCGGCCCTCGCTCGTCGTCATCTACGGTCTGATGGGCTCGGGCAAGACAAACGTCGCGCGCTACCTCCGCGAGCACTACGGGTGGCACCTGCTCTCCACCGACGCAGTGCGCAAGCAGATCTCCGGCGTCGGCGAGAACACCCGCGTCTACGTTCCCTACAACGAGGGTCTGTACTCGCCGGAGATGAACACCAGGACCTACGACGAGATCTGCGACCGGGCCGAAAACCTACTCCACGCCGGCTTCGACGTGGTGGTGGACGGCGCGTTCAAACGGCAGTCGGAGCGCGACCCGGTGATCGAGGCTGCACGCCGCACCGGAGCCCGACTGGTCTTCCTGCAGACCGTGTGCAATGTCGACGAACAGCGGCGTCGCCTCGGATTGCGCCAGCAGCACGACACCCGCTCAGACGGTCGCGTCGAGCTCATGGACCAGCAGCAGAAAGACTTCGAACCGGGGAATCCCGACCACCTGGAGCTCTTCCACGAGATCTCCACCGAGGGCCCAAAGACCGAGACCCGAGCCTCAGTCGAAGAGGTGCTCCGGGCCGAAGGTATGTTGCAGCCCTTGTAGCGCACGCGTCCCGCGTGCATGCGATGTTGTAGCGCACACGTCCCGCGTGCATGCAGCCGGGACGGCTGCGCTACAAAGCTGACCGGAGCCCTTGTAGCGCACGCGTCCCGCGTGCATGAGATACTTTCCGAGCCGTGACTGATCAAAATCATCGTAAACCGATGAATCCAGATAGGATCGTAGTTCCACGATCCCTTCCGTCGGCAACCCCGAAGTGGAGAGGGTACCTTCCGCACATCTACAAAGAAGGCTGCACGTATTTCGTGACCTTCAACCTTATCGACGCGATACCCGAAAAGATCAGGAAGCGGCGTCTTCAAAGCGATGCCGATCTGGATGAAATTGCCGAGCATTACGACCCGCCGCCATCCACAGGCAGCTGCATTCTGCGGGATTCGAGGACGGCATCGATCGTTGAAAACGCTCTACTGCACTTCCAGGGGGAGCGGTACGCGCTCAGTGCATGGACAGTGATGCCCAATCATGTCCATGCGGTGGTGACGCCTTTTGCGGACCACAACCTGTCGAAGATCCTCCACTCCTGGAAATCATTCTCGGCCCATGAGATCAACAAGATCCTCGAACGGGATGGACATGTGTGGGAGAAGGAGTCGTTTGACCATCTGGTGAGAAGCGAAAGCGCTTTCGAGAGGTTCGTGGGGTACACAGAGAACAATCCGGTGGTTGCGGGTCTCTGCGAGAGTGTCGAGCTGTGGCCTTTCGGCAGCGCGCGACTTCGCGGCCGGGAGTCATAGGGAGCCCATCCATCTCATGCAGCCGGGACGGCTGCGCTACAAGCCTGACCGGAGCCTTGTAGCGCACGCGTCCCGCGTGCATGGGACGGTATTCCGAGTTCCGAACCTCCACCGCCCAATCGCGGGCACCCTGCCTCAATCAACCCAATAGCCGCCCCGCGCCGACATTCCTAATTCCGAATTCCTAATTCCGAATTCAATCAGTATCGGTACCACTCCGCCTTATACGGCCCCTCCACCGGCACGTCGATGTACTCCGCCTGCTCGGGAGTCAATGTGGTCAGCTTGGCGCCGAGTTGGTCGAGGTGCAACCTTGCGACCTCCTCGTCGAGCTTCTTCGACAGCGTGGTGACGCCGATCTCGTGCTCGTTCTGCCACAGGTCGATCTGGGCCAGCACCTGGTTGGTGAATGAGTTCGACATCACGAAGCTCGGGTGGCCGGTGGCGCAGCCGAGGTTGACCAGGCGCCCCTCAGCCAGCATGAAGATCGAGTGCCCGTCGGGGAAGGTGTACTTGTCGAGCTGCGGCTTGATGGTCTCCTTGACGATCCCGGGCCACGCCTCGAGGGCGCCGACCTGGATCTCGTTGTCGAAGTGGCCGATGTTACAGACGATGGCCTGATCCTTCATCCGGCTCATGTGCTCGGCAGTGATGATGTCCTTGTTGCCGGTGGTGGTGACATAGATATCGGCGTGGGGGAGGGCGTCCTCCACCGTCGTGACCGTGTACCCCTCCATGCACGCCTGCAGCGCGCAGATCGGGTCGATCTCGGTCACCCAGATGCGGGCACGCTGGCCGGCGAGCGACTGGGCCGAGCCCTTGCCGACATCCCCGTAGCCGCAGATGAGGGCGATCTTGCCCGAGATCATGACGTCGGTGGCGCGCTTGATGCCGTCCACCAGCGACTCCCGGCAGCCGTAGATATTGTCGAACTTCGACTTGGTCACCGAGTCGTTGACGTTGATCGCCGGCACCAGCAGCTCGCCGCGGTCGGCCATCTGGTAGAGGCGGTGGACGCCGGTGGTGGTCTCCTCGGAGACCCCCTTCCACTCGGCCACCAGATCGTGCCAGAAGTTGGGCGCCACACCCAGGGTCTCCTGCACGAGCTTGTTGATGATCTCCAGCTCCTTGTTGTCGGTTGGCTCGGTGAGGATCGATGGGTCATCCTCGGCCTGATACCCGCGGTGGATGGCGAGGGTGGCGTCGCCACCGTCGTCGACGATCAGCTGCGGGCCCTTGCCGTCCGGCCAGGTCAGCGCCTGCTTCGTGCACCACCAGTACTCCTCGAGAGTCTCGCCCTTCCAGGCGAAGACCGGGACGCCGGTCGCCGCGATCGCGGCCGCGGCGTGGTCCTGGGTGGAAAAGATGTTGCACGAGCACCAGCGCACGTCGGCGCCGAGCTCAACCAGGGTCTCGATGAGGACCGCGGTCTGGATCGTCATGTGGAGGCTGCCCATCA
>JAOZUP010000431.1:0-1809 GCA_029938595.1 Thermoanaerobaculales bacterium
CGGTACAGCCCGCCGCCGGATAGCTCGACGTCCCAGTAGTCGCGCTCCACCGGTCGCTCGTTCCACCACCCCTCCTCGAGGGTCCACGGCCCCGCAGCCACGCGCACCAATCCCTGGATTCTGGGAGTTGCTCCCGGATCGGAAGCCACCGAAACAAGCCGTATCGAACCGAGCAATTCGGAGTTTTGAGTTTTGAGTTTTAAGTTTTGAGTTTCCGCCCGCTCACCCTCGGCAACTGAGAGGCTTTGCTCCTGGGTTGTGTATCTCTCTGCTGTTCCAGCCTCCGGGGGGTCGGGTGGAAATTGAGAATTAAGAATTGAGAATTGAGAATTCTCCTCCGTGATCACTTCGACGGGGACCGGCGGCCTCAGTACCCTGACGACCAGCAGCCCCCTCCCTTGCCGCGGCGGTTGGCGCAGCCTGGGGGATGGTGGGGGATCGAAGGGGGCGGTGCCGTAGCGCTCGGGGAGATAGCCGTCGACGGTGCGCGGCGAGCCCACCCGGTTCGGGCCGATCCGGGCAGCGAGGTGGGCGAGGGTGCCGGCGAGCTTGTCGGGGTGGATGTCGGGGGCGCCGAAGAGCCCGAGCTGGCCGCGGCGCGGACGATCGGGGTGGGTGACGGCGATGAAGGAGATCACGGCAGCCCGCGGCGGCTTCGACTCGAGCTCGAGTCGCGTCAGCGCGAGCAGCGCGTCCACGTCGCGGGTCGGAGCGGGGAGACGGATGCGGCGGTGCTCGGCACCCTCCGGTTCGAGCCCGAGCTCGAGCTCGAGCAGGGCGCAGGCCAGATCCTCGCGCTCGAGACGCTTGCGGGTTCTTTCCAGGGACTGGCGGAGGGCGTAGAGCAGGGGATCCACGGTGATGACCGGCCACTCCAGCTCCATGCCCTCGTTGAGGGTGGAGGGTGGGTGGTACGGGGCCAGGGGACTGGCGTCGATGCCGCGGGCCGCGCGGTGGGCGCTGGCGCCGGCCGGGCCGAGGCGGCTCGCGGTGCGGTCCGCGGGCAGGCGTGCAAACTCGCCGAGGGTGCGGAGACCCCAGCGGCGCAGGGTGTCCATGATGCGCCGGTCGAGCGAGAGGTGATCGAGGGGCAGGGGCGCGAGGAAGCGAGCCTCTTCGCCGGCGGGTACTACCTTCGGCGAGTCGGGCATGCGGGCCGCGATCCGCGCGGCCAGCTTGTTGCTCGCGATGCCGACCCGCACCGGGAGGTCGAGAATGTCTGCGGCGACGATCGCGGCCTGCCCCATCTCGTGCTCGCCCGATGGTCCGTCGTAGAGGCGCTCCATGCCGCCGATGTCGGTGAAGACGAGGTCGGGAGCGGCATCCTCGATTCGTGGCGAGAGACCCGTCGCGGTCTCGAGCAGGGCCTCGTGGGCCGAGGCCTCAGAGGAGACGTCGCGGCCGCGGGCGATGAGCGCGGGCAGGATGCCGCGCGCCTGGGCGAGGCTCATCCCCGAGCGCACACCGGACGTGCGGGCAGGCCGGGAGGCCCCAACAACCCGAGCCGCCGAGCCGTTGCCCTCGCACACCGCCACCGCCTCTCCGGCCAGCTCCGGTTCCGCCCGCAACCGAGCGGCGAGCGGAAAGAGGGGGATGAACAAGCACGCGATTCGCGTCATCAGATTTCGAATTTCGAATTTCGAATTTCGAATTTGCCGCCCACACACCCGGGAGAACCACCAAGACACTGAGAAAACCACAGAGACACAGAGACACAGAGAAAAGAACGCAGAGACGCAGAAACGCAGAGGCGCAGAGCCGTCCGCTTGCCACGGCGTAGCCGCTCGGCGGCGAAGCCGGGCCCATCGG
>JAOZUP010000431.1:1819-3494 GCA_029938595.1 Thermoanaerobaculales bacterium
CGCCGAGGCGCAGAGCCGCAGAGGCGCAGAGTTGCCTGCCCACGTCGCAAACACGAAGACACGAAGACACGAAGGGTTTGTCGCTGGCGTGATGCGGAAGTGCCGAGGATTGACGGCGGAACAGCCGGCGATCTGACGATCGCCGACCGCCGGTGGAACGTTTGTCCACTCCAAGCGCGAGCGCTTGTCGCGGCCAAACATCCCACCGGCCGCCACGCTAGGAGCGCGTCGGTTCCGCCTCCCCTCTCTTCTGCTTGGAAGGGGGGGCGCCTTCCATCCAACAATAGGGGAGGAGGAGTGGCGAGGCCTGCGATCTTTGGATCGCAGGCCGCTGTGCCGGGCTACCGCGACGATCGCTTGCGATCGGAGCGGATTACCCCGGCACAGCGGTCCCTGGCCGTCGTCCGACGGCCGGGGCCTCGCCACGCGGTGAATTCTCGTGGACTCTCTGCGCCTCTGCGTCTCTGCGCCTCGGCGTTAAGAGGCGGGTGGGTGGCCTTTGTGATGTCTTTGTGTCTTTGTGTCTTCGTGTTTGCGACGTGGATGGATGGGTGGCTCTGTGTTTTCTCTGTGCCTCTGTGCCTCTGTGGTTCAATCATCGCGCTTACACGCAGAAGGCGAGCACCAAAAAGCAGAAACCGAAGAGCATCAATCCGCACGCTTCGCCAGCGAGTTCAAAGAAGCTCCGCGCACTCATCTCAAAGGGCTGTGACATGGTTTTTCCTTCCTTCGGTCGGAATTTCGGATTTCGGATTTCGGATTTCGGATTTTTGACCAGTACTCGAGCTGTCCGGTGCTATCGGCCCGAAGCTTGCTTCGCGCAGCGTGAGGACGGTGAGGACTTTGCCGAGATCGGGGTGACCGATGCGCTTGTTCAAATACAGTCGCGCCCGTAAGCCGGTGAGCAGGCGGGATGCTCTGCTGCCGCTGCTCCAGTCACCCCGGCCGCGCCCCCCCGCCACTACCGCTCCGGCGGCGCACCCGCTCAGCCGATAGGGACACCCCACCAGCACCACCGCTTGATGGGTGGCGGCGGCGCGCGCCAGCCGCAGCCAGGCGGCCAACGGCGCGCGGCCTCGCACCGGCGGCAGGCCGAGATCGAGGGCGACCAGCGGGAAGCCGGTGTGGAGCAACAACTCGGCGGCCGCCAGGGAGTCGCCGGTGTTTTGCGGCCGCAACCACAGCAGGCGCTCCAGGTCGATCCCGAGTTCTGCCGCCCCTTGCGGGTCGAGCTGTGTGCCCTGGTCAACGAGGGCTGCCGCCTCGCCGGCGCCGGTCACCGCCCGCAGCGCCGCCAGGAGGGCGGCGAAGCGGCCGCAGGAGCCGCGGCCCACGATCTCTACCAACTCACCTCGGGGCAACCCGCCTCCGAGCAACCGGTCGAGACCGTCGAGCGAGGTCGGCAGGGGAGCTTCACGGAGCTCCGCGCGCCGTCTGCGGACCAGCTCCGAGGCCCGGAGCAGGGAGTGGCGTAGATCATCCGGAAGCGCGGCCTGCAGTGCTTCTGCTCGTGGTGTCACGGGTGCGGGCTGTGAAGCGGCCATGGCGTTCCTCCAGGGTTTTTCAGTATAGGTGTAAATAAAGCATAAATCAAGTCTACCCTTCAAAACCGCACCCAGTCAACGGGAGAAAACCACAGAGACACGAAGGCACAAAGGCCGCCAACGCAAGAAAA
>JAOZUP010000079.1 GCA_029938595.1 Thermoanaerobaculales bacterium
TGGCGATCAAAAGAACCACCATGATGGTCAATCCCATCGAAACTGGGAACAATTGGGCTATCCACTTCTTCGTCTTCTTCATCATGCACCTTCTGCTTCTTCGCGGTGGCGACTGTCGCCCACAAGTTACCTGACGAAAGGAACCGCACTTTTGTTCAATCGGTGTGCGCACGAGTCATGTAGGGGTGGGTCCCCGTGCCCACCCGTTTGTGCTCGAGCACACGTTTTCGCCAATCCCACCGGCGGGCGGGCACGGGGACGGGGTATCTGATTGAAGGGCTTCACCAATTATGTAATACTCCACGTCCGCTGGAGGCGTCCCGCGGCGCTTCGCGAATCGATATCCGCCCTGCGAAGGGAGCGCGAATGAAGAGAGAAATCCTACTTGGCGACGAGGCGATCGGTCTCGGCGCCATCCACTCCGGGATGAGCGGCATTTACGGCTACCCGGGCACCCCGTCGACCGAGATCTTCGAGTACGTTCAACGCGTCACTAAGGCCGACGGCGACATCCACGCCTTTTGGTCGACCAACGAGAAGGTGGCCTACGAGGAGGCGCTGGGCATGAGCTGGGCCGGCAAGCGGGCCCTTGTGTGCATGAAACACGTTGGCCTCAACGTCGCCGCCGACGCCTTCATGAACTCGGCCGTCACCGGCACCAACGGCGGCCTTGTTCTCGCCGTGGCCGACGATCCCGGTATGCACTCATCCCAGAACGAGCAGGACAGCCGTTTCTTCGCCCAGTTCGCGCTCATCCCCTGCTTCGAGCCGCGCAACCAGCAGGAGTGCTACGACATGATGTTCGAGGCCTTCGAGATGTCGGAGGAGCTGTCAGTGCCGGTGATGGTCCGCTTGGTCACCCGGATCGCCCACAGCCGCGCCGGCGTCGCTACCCGCGACCGCAGACCTCAGAACGAGCTCGACCCTTCGAAAGAGATCAAGAAATGGACCCTGCTCCCCTCCAATGCGCGGGTCCAGTACAAACACCTCACCGACAAGCAGCCGGAGCTCCTTCGCCGCGCCGAGGAGAGCACCCACAACGAGCTCCGGCTCGCCGGGAAATCCGGGGTGCTCGTGTGCGGCCTCGCCGACAACTACCTGTACGAGAACCTCGAGTCCGACCACGATCTCTCGATCCTCTCGATCCGCCAGTACCCGCTGCCGGCGGGCAAGGTGCGCGAGCTCGTGGACCACGTCGATGAGCTGCTGGTGCTCGAGGACGGCTACCCTCTGGTCGAGAACATGGTGCGCGGCCTCTTTGGTCTCGTGGGCGTCCGGGTCAAGGGGCGCATGACCGGCGAGATCCCCCGCACCGGCGAGCTCAACCCGGACATCGTGCGTGAAGCGCTCGGCCTTCCCGCCCTGCCGACCGCCCACGCACCGCAGACCGAGCTCGCCAACCGGCCGCCCGCGCTTTGCAAGGGCTGCCCCCACACCGACTCGTTCCGCGCCCTCAACGAGGCCCTCAACATCTTCGACAACCCGCAGGTCTTCTCCGACATCGGCTGTTACACGTTGGCCGCGCTGCCGCCGCTGGAGGCGGTCCACAGCTGCGTCGCGATGGGCGCGTCGATCGGCATGGCGGCGGGTGCCGCCCATGCCGGCTACTCACCAGCGGTGGCGGCGATCGGCGACAGCACCTTCTCGCACGGCGGCATCACGCCGCTCCTGTCGGCGGTACAACAGCACGTCAACCTCAATATCCTGGTGCTCGACAACAGCACAGTTGGAATGACCGGCCTCCAGCGCTCGATGTCCACCGGCCAGACCCTCGACCAGATCATCCTCGGTACCGGCATCGAAGAAGATCACTTCCGTATCATCGAGCCCACACCGCGAAACCACGAGGCCAATATCGAGGTCATGCGCGAGGAGCTGGCCTACGACGGACCGAGCGTCATCGTCGCCAGGCGTGCATGCATCGAAGCGCTCAAGCACGGGATAAGCTGAGGGGGCTGTGGTGGAAAAAAACATCATTCTCGCGGGGGTCGGCGGCCAGGGCATCCTGTCGATCGCATTCGTCATCGACAACGCGGCCCTCGACGCCGGATTTCACTTCAAACAGGCCGAGGTCCACGGCATGGCCCAGCGAGGCGGTGCGGTGCAGTCAAACCTCCGCTACGGCGACTCGGAGATCTACTCCGACATCATCCCCACCGGAAGCGCCGACCTCATCCTCAGCATCGAGCCCCTCGAGGTGCTGCGCTATTGGCACTTCCTCCGCCCCGGGGGCTGGGTTGTCACCAGCATCACACCGTATGTCAACATCCCCGACTACCCCGAGACCGACGAGCTGCTGACCGAGCTCGCCGCCTTCGACAACATCGTCATGGTCGACACCGCCCACATCGCCAAGGCCGCCGGCAACCTCCGCGCCCAGAACATGGCCGCGGTAGGCGCCGCCTCTGAGCTCCTCGACTTCTCGGAGGATCAGCTCCTGGGCTTCGTCGAGAAGCTCTTCGCCCGCAAGGGTGAAAAAATGGTCGCCGTCAACCAGCGCGCTTTCAAATACGGCCGCGCCGCCGGGCTCTTCTTCCGAGGATTGGTGGATGGCGGGATGCCGCGGCTGGCCGCGATCAAGCTCTCCGCTAAGCTGGCGGCCGAGACCATCGATCCCGAACACGCCGGTGCCTGGGCCGAGGCTCTCGGCGCCGACGAGAACAAGCTCGAAACCGTGCTGGCGGAGAAGGAGGCGGTGGCTTGCGACCAGGCAGCCGCGTTCGCGTGAGGCGACGTTGTCCAGAATATCCCGTAGCCTCGCTCTGCGACGTTGTGAAATGACGGAATTGGCGCCGAAACAGATCTCCCGAGGGGGCGGCATGTATGCCGCCCCTACACAGGGACAGACCTTCCGTAGGGGCGGCATACATGCCGCCCCCCACCCAAGTCGACCACGACCTTCCGAAGATTTCACAGGGGGATCTGATGCCCATCGATACCGATAGAATCCACGAAATACTGACTGCGGCCCACTCCGAGAGGCGATCCAGCCTGTACGAGCACGAGTGCTACGATCTGCTCGAGGCCACCGGCGCCGAGGCGGCGCCGGTGAATCGGCTCATCCAAATCGGCGAACGGCCCACACCCGCCGACCTCGAGAATCTGAACGGCGACAAGGTGGTGCTCAAGGTCGTATCGCCCGACATCACCCACAAGACCGAGGCTCGTGGCGTCCGCATCGTGGCCCGCGAGTTGGGTGCAGTGGAAGCGGCCTTCGACCTCATGCTGCGCGAGGTGCCGGAGACCTACGGCGCCTATCTTGAGGGTCACGCGGGAGAGATCCCGGCCGCGCTCACCGGTCGTCGAGGGCACGGCCTCGAGCAGCGCCTCGCCGACCGCATCGTCGGCATCCTCCTGTGCAGCTTCATGCCGTCGGATGCTCAGGGCTTTGCGACCGAGCTCTTCGTGGGCATTCGGGACACCGATGAGTTCGGCCCTATCATCTCCGCCGGGCTCGGCGGCGTCGAGATGGAGGTCCTCGCCCGAAAGATGAAGAAGGGCGCGGCGGTTGCGATCGCGCCCACCGGTACCGTCGATAGTCAACAGTTCTTCGAGCTCTTCCGCTCTACCCTGAGCTATGAGCGCCTGTCCGGAGCCATGCGCGGGTCGCGGCACCTGCTGGACGACGCGATCCTCGTCGAGTGCTTCCAAGCCTTCATCGACCTCGCGAACCACTTTTCCTCGGCCAACCCGGAAGCCCGGTTCCATATCGAGGAGATGGAGGTTAATCCCTTTGCCACATCCGGCGGGCGGATGGCACCGCTGGACGGCATCTGCTCGTTCAGAGCGGCAACCGCTCCCCCTCAACCGCGGCCAATCGCCAAGATCCACAACCTCCTCAAACCCGAATCGGCGGCCGTCATCGGGGTCTCGGAGAACAGCCGGAACATGGGGCGGATCATCCTCAACAATCTCTTTGACGCTGGATTCGACCGCGACTGCGTAAGGGTGGTTCACCCCACCGCCGAGTCGATCGACGGCGTGGCCTGCGTGCCCGGCGTGGCCGATCTGCCAACCAAGGTCGATCTCTTCGTGGTCGCGGTAGGGGCCAAACAGGTGGCGTCGGTCGTCACCGACCTCGTCGAGCACGACAAGGCTGAAGCAGTCATCCTCATTCCCGGCGGCATCGGAGAGAAGGAGGGCAGCCACGACCTCGAGCGCCAGCTCAAGCGGCGCATCCGTACCGCCCATCAGTCTGACGACGGCGGTCCGGTCTTCCTCGGCGGCAACTCGCTCGGCGTGATCTCCCATCCCGGCCGCTACGACACTCTGTTCATTCCCCACACCAAGCTGCCGAAGTCGCGCGGCGAGCGGCCGCGCAAGCTCTGCTTCATCTCCCAGTCAGGGGCCTTCATCATCTCCAACCTCAGCCGAATGCCGTGGCTCGATCCGGTCTACGCGCTGTCGATTGGGAACCAGATTGACCTCACTGCCGGCGACCTGCTCACCTTCATCAAGGACGATCCGGCAGTCGAGGTCTTCGCGGTCTACATGGAGGGCTTCCAGCCCGGCGACGGGCTCGCCTTCGCGACCGCTGTCGAGGAGACCGTCGCCCTCGGCAAGGACGTCGTCTTTTACAAGGCCGGTCGCACCTCCGAGGGGCGGTCTGCAACCGCCGGCCACACCGCCTCGGTTGCCGGAGACTACGCGGTCTGCGAATCGGCGCTGACCCAAGCCGGCGCCTTCGTCGCCGCCGATTTCGCCGATTTCGAGGATCTGCTTCGGGTGGCGCTGCCCCTGCGCGATAAGAAGGCCGGCGGCAGCCGCCTGGCAGTGGTCTCCAACGCCGGCTACGAGTCGGTGGGAATGGCGGATTCGATCCGTCAGGAGAGCGCTGAGCTGATGCTGCCGTCCTTCTCCCCCGCCACCGAGGAGGCGATGGCAAGAACCCTGGCGGACAATCGCCTCGACGGTTTAGTTGACGTGAAAAATCCCCTCGACGTGACACCGATGGCCGGTGACGCCGCCTACGCCAAGATCATCGAGGAGGCGCTCGACGACGACGCCATCGACGGCGTGGTTGCGGGCATCGTGCCGCTGACGCCGGCCATGCAGACCCTCGCCCCCGGCGAGGACCACCACGAGTCCATCCTCGACCCGGGCTCCATCGCGCGCCTCCTGCCCGAGGTCGCGGCGGCGAGCGACAAACCGCTGCTGGCCGTCGTCGACTCCGGCGTGCTCTTCGACCCCCTGGCCAACGCGCTCCAGACCGGCGGCCTGCCGGTCTTCCGCTCCGCCGATCGGGCGGTAAAGGCTCTCTGCAGGTGGGTCGATGTGAAGTCAAGAATTAGGAGTTAGGAATTAGGAATGCCGTCCACCCGCCCAGTCAATCCTGGGAGAGGGCTGTGGGAATTCGTACTTCCTCATTCTCCGATGACTTTGACCATGATCCGCTTCTGCCTGCGGCCGTCGAACTCCCCGTAAAAGACCTGCTCCCAGGGGCCGAAGTCTAGGCGGCCGTCTGTGATGGCCACCACCACCTCGCGGCCCATGATCTGGCGCTTGTGGTGGGCGTCGCCGTTGTCCTCGCCGGTGCGGTTGTGGTGATAGCGTTCCGGCGAGGGGTCGAATGGGGCGAGCTCCTCGAGCCACTTCTTGTAGTCGCGGTGGAGACCGGGTTCGTCATCGTTGATGAAGACCGAGGCGGTGATGTGCATGGCGTTGACCAAGCACAGCCCCTCGCGGACTCCGGATTCGCGGACCGCCTCCTCGACCTGTGGCGTGATGTTGACGAACTCCATCCGGTCCTTGATGTTGAGCTTGAGCTTAACGGTGTGAGACTTCACGATTCCTCCATACGTCCTTAGTGATCTAGGATTTCGGAATTCGAATTTCCGCCAGCCCTCTTCCAAGATTTGACGGGTTGAGTGGGTGGCATTCCTAATTCCTAATTCCTAATTCCTAATTCGCGACGCGTTTTCCCTTATCCCGAAACACCCCATACACGCCCCCAACAATAAGTGTCATTCCCACGACCGTGTAGCCCGTGATGGGCTCGGACAGGATCAGCCAGCCGAGCAGGACCGCGATCGCCGGGTTGACGTAGGCGTAGGTCATCACCACCGTGGTCGGCAGCAGCTTCAGAGCGTAGACGAACGAGGTGTAGGCGAGAAGCGAGCCGAAGACCACGAGGTAGGCCCACGCCGCCCACGCTTCCGGTGTCGGCCGCGGCGCCGGCTCGCGGACCAGGAGCGCGATGACGGTGAACCCCACTCCGCCGACGAGCTGCTGCCAGCCCGAGATGACAATCGGATCGAGGGCCAGCGGCCGCCGGCTCACGATGATCGACCCGAAACCCCAGCTCACGGCGGCGAATACCACCGCCATAACGCCGAGCAGATCGGCTCTCACGCCATCCTCGAGCATGGGATAGGTCAGCACCAGCAACCCCCCAAAGCCGATGACCAGCGACGACGAGAGGAGCAGAGACGGCCGGCGGCGGTCCATCAGACTCTCCATCATCGCTACCCAGATCGGCATCGAGCCCACGATCAGCGCCGCCAGCCCCGAGTCGATCCGTTGCTCGGCCCAGTTGACCGCGCCGTTGCCGCCAACCCACAAAAGGAGGCCGGTCGCTGCCAGAATGCCGAGCTCGAACCGGGTCGGCTTGAGCCGCGCACCGCGGAGCCTGTTGAACGCAAAGAGTGCCGCCGCCGCCACAAATACCCGCGTCGCCCCCATCCAGAACGGACCCCACCCGGCCCCCTCGCGCACCGCCACCCGGATCGCGAGATAGGTACTCCCCCACACCACGTAGGTCACGAAGAGGTGAAGCAGACCGGCCAGCGGAAGGTGGTGTTTCTCGTGCGTCACAGCGGACCACCATACGCGAATTCCGATTTTCTGTTTGCAGTTGAGCTGGAGGTTGTCCAGCTCAAATGCAAACAGAAAATCGGAAAATAGAGATTACTCAACCGGTACCTGGGGCTCACGCCCCAGGCTATGAATCTATCGCGCCTTCGGCGCTCGACCGCGCCGCCCGCAGCGTTTTCCGAGCCGCGAAGCGGCGGCATATTCTTAGCCTGGGGCGTGAGCCCCAGGATTACGATCACCTCAATGAGATGAGCCCTGGAGGGGCGACAGATTGGGAACCCGGCCCACAAGCAGCCCTCAACTTTCGATTTTTCGATTCAAGGGACGTTACACAAGAGGCGGCAGCGCCTATTGATTCCTCGTTAGCCGGTCTCGTTTCCTTTTTCCAGGGACCGTGATCCGACATAGACCTCGCCCGATGTCCCGTGCAGGGAGAGGATGTCCCCTTTCCGGAAGAGGTGGAGGACGTTGCCGTCGTCGTCGACGATGACGGCCTGTTGTTTCTCGGTATCGACCCGCAAACCGGCGGCGCTCATAACCGCGCAGAAGTTCTTGTCTTCGATTCCGTTGGCAGCGACGGCGGCGTGTGAGGTCGATCCACCCTTGGCCGTCAGAAGGCCGTCGGCGGAGATGATCATCGGGATCTCTTCCGGCGTCGGATTCTCCAGGACCATGAGCACACCGTCGACGTCGTCGCGAGCCTCGAAATCGGTGGCGCTCAGCTCCTCCCGGTCTCCATCGTCAAACGCGACCATGCCTCGGAAGCCGCCGCCGCGGACGCCGAGTCCGCGCGTGGCCGGCTCACCCGGCTCCACGAATTTGACGATCGCTTGATCGGCATAGGTCTCCGCCGTGCGCGACTGGAGCACGCTCAAAATCCCGTTCTCGACCGTGAACTCCATCTCCTGATCAGTACCCATGAAACGCCTGAGCTTGGACGCCGCGTGTCTGAGGCGCCTTCCCAGCATCGGCATCAGCGTGTCGAGCTCATCGAATGAATGGAATGAACCGGAGGAGGTCACGCCGCCCACGAGGTCATCGCCTGCCGCTGAAAACTTGAACTCGCCGGACAACTCTCGGATACCAAACTCGTTGACAGTGGTGCGCGGGATGACACCGGTGAGAGACACCAGGATCTCATCCATCTCCGGTCGGATCGGTTCATTTCTGCCGTTGCCGAAAGCCATCTCCTGAACGATGGTCGCGGTCTGCCACGAATGCGAGATGCCCTTGATGTCTCGGTATCGCTGTGCTCTCTCCTTGTTCCAGGATTCGAAAACGGCGATCACCGCCGCCAGGAGCTGCTTCACGGGATCATTGAGGATGATCTCCAGCTCTTCCGACAGGCCAAGGTCTCGAAGGACGGTCTTCGAGCTCTCGGCTATTTCTTGCATCGCCTCCCAGGGGAGGTCGGTTTTGTAGTCGACACCGAAGCGGCGCTTGGCGTCATCCACCAGATTGAAGGGCTCGAGGTCGATTCCCCACATCGCTTGGGCGTAGGATGCGAGAAATCGACGGTAGGAGTCGTACGCACGCCATGCACCGTGCCGGGCCAGCGCCTCGGCAATGCGGTCGTTCATTCCCACGAAGACGATGGTGGAGAGCATGCCGGGCATGGAGAAGACGGAACCGCCACGGACCGCAAGCACCAGCGGTTCGGACTCATCGCCGAACCGTTTGCGGGCGCCTCCCTGCCTCGCGATGTCGTTTTCGAGAATCCCGAGGTGATGCTTGATCTCACCCTCGAGCCAGGTCGGATCGCCGCGATGGAGACCGGCCCGTGGGATGCTCGTTGGGAGAATGAATCCGTCCCGTGTGGGAAGATTCAGGTGGTTGACGTACAGCAGGCTGCTGCCCTTTCCACCATACCGTTCCCTCAAGTTCGGCTGATCTCCACAGCTTCCCATCTCCGCTGCAGCCTCATCTCGGTGCGAGATGTGAACGATGGTGTGTGGGGAGCGGGATTCACCAGAAGTCTGCGGCTCGGAACCGCCCTGCGGCGACACCTCGCTCTGCCGCTCGCGGATGTATGCCCTGGCAATGTCGGAGAAGTGCACCACGCTGTTGAGGTCATGCATGTACCTCTGCATGTTGGCCACAACGGTGCGCAGATCCTCCTCCTCGAGCCCGAGGCGGTGGTGCATTTTTTCGTACGGGACGATCACCCGCTGGCGAATCTTGTGATAATGACGACTGACGTGCCCGAGGACGTCCAACAGTTCGCCCTCGGTCCGTGCCGGATTGCTGAGCAGCCCCGCCAGGTCGTAGAGCTCGCAGGAATCGAGACCGTCAAACTCCAGGTTCAGGATCGAGATGCGGATGATCTCCAGGCATTGATCGAGGTCGACGCCAGTCTCGGAATACGCCGTCGCCACCTGTCGCAGCGCGAGGTAGTTCATCTCCTCGAGCAGGCAATCGAGTTGCTGCAGGAAGTAGCGCTGCGCTGTGAAACCGCCCGCCTGGATCATTCGCTGCAGCTTCTCCCTGAGATCACGGACCTGGGAAAAGGTCTGGAACGACGTGCTCTTCTCGTTCGCGTCGAGCACGGACTGCAGCATTCCGAAGAGCTCGTCCTGGTAGGCCCCTTGGATGCCGCTGACAAACTCCTCCACACCCTCCCTCACCGTCTGTTCGGTCCGATCGGCATCGAATTCCTCGTCATCAGGCCGCAGCTCCTGCAAGGTTTCGAGACAGCTCTTGAAGGCCGCCTTGACCTCTTCGGGCCGAGAAAAGTCCTCGGCCATCTGCATGAGAATGCGGAGGTGGTGGAAATACACCCACCGATTGCGGGCGCGGACACCCTTGATGATGAGCGTCTCCAGCTCGTCCTGTATCGAAGTACCGAACTGGCATTGGAGGAGGTTCTCCGCGTACGACTCCTGCCACTCCTGGATGCGCGCCACGGTCTCGGAGGTTCCCAGCAATCGGCCGAGATCCTCCACCACCCGCTCCACGATTCTGCGGGGTTCCTCTCGCTTTCGCGCCTCGATGTCGGCTTCGGCGGGAGACCCGAATCCAAGCCTGGCAAGCTCCTCCACGTCTCCGTTATCGAGGTAGTCGAGGTAGGCCTGGGCCAGGAGCAGCGTCCTTCGACCCAGAGCGTGATGGCTGCTTCTTCTCAGCTCGTTGACGATGGAGCTACCACGGATGTCGACCTCGGCGAGACGGATGGTGTCGTTCCAGAGCCGGTCGATCAGGTTGGGCTTGCCGATGACGCTGGAAAGATTGCGGACGATCGTCCGCGTGAGTCCGGGGAAACGGCGGCTCAGCCGGCCGTTGATGAACCGGATGAGCTGGGTATTGAGGTTGTTGACCTCGGGTTGCAGATTCTTTGCTCCCAGGAAGGTCTTCACCGACAGATGGCACAGCCGCGCCACCAGGTGGCGCAGCAGGTAGAGGGCTTCGTTGGGGTTGGTGGACTCGTTCACGCTCTTGAGCAACGAGGCGATATCGCGGATCCGCGCGATCCGCGGATCCTCCACGTGCCCGGCGTCGAAAAAGAAAATCCTCTCCTCGAGGTCGATGACAACCCCATCGGCGTCGGCGGGCGAGACAAAGAGATTGTCGGTGTAGATCGTCCCCTGGGGGAACCGGCGGACCGAAACGAGCTCGGTGGCGCCCTTGCGAACGGCGTGCAGAATCACCGTGTCCCGCACCAGATACGGCACCAGCAAGCATCCGTCCTGCTTGAAGATGCGATTGTTGACGATGCCGAAGCGTCCAACCCGTTGCGCCACCTCGGCCTTGATCTCCAGGTAGGAGTGCAGCAGCTCGTGCGAATCGGTCCCGCTGTCCTGCTCGATGTAGGAGCGATACAGCTTGCGGTTCAGCTCCGAGATGATCTGCTTCTCCGCCGCCGTGAAGCTCTCCGGAAGCGTGGCCTCGACGCCCCGTCCCTCGTGACGGCCGTTTGGCTCGGAGGGCGGGAGCGCTGCGGCGATCTCCGGCTCTTCGCCAACCTCCCTCGGAGCAATTTCAGCAGGTGCCTCGGCCTCGTGGGTGGGTGGGCTGGCCAGGAGCTCCTCGACATCGGTGTAGATGCCGGTCTGATCGCGGAGCACTTCGTAGAGCGGCCTGTCCTGTCCTTCCAGGATCCCGTTCACTTCCTTCAGGGCGGTCACGTAGTCGGAGAAGCGACTGCCCTGGACCGAAACCTGAAACGAGTCGGCCAGGCGGTCGATGATGGCGAGCATCTCCTCCCGGAGCAGCTCGTACAGCTCTTTGCCCTGCACGTGGGCGACGGCCCGCGCCAGGGCCAGCGACACCGACAGCATCGCGTTCATGCCCATGTTCTGCTTGCGCTGCATCACGCGGACACGGTCCTCGGCGCCGGCCTGTTCCCCGAGCTTTCCCCTGCGTCGGGCCGTGCTCAGCTCGAGCCCGAGCAGCGCGGAGTCGATGTCCCTGAGGCTGAGGCCGGCCGCGTCGCGCCCTTCAAAGTGGGGCGCGATGATCTGCAGCACGTTGTCCACGGCGTTCAGACAGCCCTTTCCCCCGTAGCGTTGCGCGCGCTCGAAAAGGGCCGCCAAACCTTCGTCCTCGGCGGAGCGAACATCGGCTTCGGATTGTGCCTTGGCGAACGAGAAGACACCGGGTTCCACCTCCTCGAAGAAGCTAGCGAACCGGCTAACGATCTCCCGATGCTCCGACTGCTCGATCACCGTGTCGACAAGATGAATGGCCTCGCCCGTGCCCGCCGAGGTTCCCAGGGGTGTTGCACCCTTGAACTTCAACATGACGCCCGTCGTGGGTAGGACGATCTCCAGGGTCACACCGACCGTCGGAATGCCCGCGTTGGTGGGCTCTTCGTAACCGCGGATCTTGCGGATCACCGCTTTCTCCCCGCCGCGCAGCGCATTGTCGCCGCCGGACTCCTCCACCTTGAGCATGAGCTCGGTGACGGCTTGATACTTGATGAGCCTCTCGGTGTTGGCGCCGCCTCCGGCCTTGAGGCCCAGGGAGTTGACCGACAGCGCGATCTGGGCCTCCATGTCGTCGTTGGGGCTCTTGGAGCGGTGGGATACAACCAGGTCCAGACCCTTCCCCATCGCCACCAGCATGGCGAGCAGGGTCTCGTAGAGAGAGCCGATCTGATTGGCCTTGATCAGGGCTGAGTTGATCAGTCCCTGGTTGGAGGCGGTCTCGATGGTCTGGTCGTTGGTGGTGACCAGGTCGTCACCAATAACGAAGACGCTGTCGCCCAAACGTTCGAGCAGCAGCCGCCATCCTTCGTAGTCGTCCTCCGAGAAGCCGTCCTCGATCGACAGAAGTGGGATCTCATACTCCTCCATCGCCTTGGCATAGATGTCCAGAACAGCGTCCCGGTCCAGGATGACTTTGGCCTTGTCCCGCCAGAAGAGGTACATCCCGACACTGTCGGGCATGTCGAACTCGGCGCGGTAGGCATTTTCGAGCTCGGCCATCGCCGGATCGAGGGCGATGGCGACGTCGACGCCCGGCTGACAGCCGCACTCGGCTATCGCCCGTTTCATCATCGACCACAGGCGAACTTCAGGAAGCGGAAAATCGCCCTTCTCGATGTAGGGCGCGAGGCCGCCCTCCAGGCCGATGCCCATGACACGGCATCCCTCTTCCTTCT
>JAOZUP010000432.1 GCA_029938595.1 Thermoanaerobaculales bacterium
AGCCATCCCCAGGGCTCGTACGAGATCCACGCATAGCCGGTGGATGTCCAGTGCCACCGCCCGGCGCGGTATGGTTGCCAGTCCCCACCCACGGAAGGCTGCCAGGCCCAGGCGTTGATTGAGTCGACGTACATCCAGCTCCCGTAGTTGTCGAGTTGGGCAGCCTGCCGCGAGTAGCGGAGGTCGACGTGCTGGGAGCTCTCACCCGCGGCAACCTGGCGTCGCATCTCGACCCAGGCCGCAAAGTCGTCGTCCCACGTGAACTGGAGCCCAGTCCGCTGCACCTCGCCACCACCGACTTCGGCGGTGGTCTTCCCACGAATGAGCACCCCGCCGGCCGTGGTGGCGGCCTCGGCGAGGCCTTCCAGGACCTCGAGGCGGAGTCCACCGGTGGGCAAGGCTCTGAGACGATAGAGCCCCCGCTCGTCCAAGTAAACGGTAGCGCCCCGGCTGTCGATTCGGGTTGGTTTGGGGGAGAGGACGAACTCGCTCACCTCGACGATGATCGAACCTTCGGCCAAAAAGATCACCGTGCGCTCAGCCTCGGAGTCGCGGCTGAAGGCTACGGCGTCGAAGCTCAGGGTCGTGTACTCGTCCATCCAAAGAGTGTTGCCGTCGGCAAGAACGACTTCCATCCTCGCCTCGCGGGCGGTATCGACCCGGTCGCCGGCCACCAGCGGCATATTGATCACTGCTTCGAGGCTCTCATCCTGGTTGGCGGGCAGAATCGTGGCGTACCGTTCGAGGTACGAGATGTAGCTCAACGAGGTCAACTCGTCCTCGGTAGAGGCCATCGCCGCGTTGGTAAGTGCGAGGAACAACCCCGCGATCAGGACCTTTTTCATGGTCCACCTCCCGTTACATCTTCGGTATTTGCAACGGGCGTGCCAACTCTTTTCTTCGCGCCGTGCCTTGCGGGCCCGGCGCGAACAAAAGAGAAAGAAGCCAACATTCATGGGTGGAGGGGCGAGAATCCGAAATCCGAAATCCGAAATCCGAAATTGCCACCTACTCCCGCCTAAGCTTCCGCATCTCGGTGATCTGCTGCGATTGCCTGACCTTGATAAGGGTGTCTGCGGGGTAGTAGCCGCTGCGAACGCTGGCATTAACGTAGGTGACCGAACCCGGACCCATCAGCACTCCCGGGTTGAGTACGGTGTTGCAGCCTGTCATGCAGCCGTCTCCAAGGATGGCACCGAACTTACGCAGGCCGGTATGGACGGTCTCGCCGCCGGCTCGGAAGCTGACCTCCCTGCCGATATTTTTGACGTTCGAGCAGATCGTGCCCGCACCGAGGTTGACGTCGCGGCCGAGGATGGAGTCGCCGACGTACGCCTGGTGCGGCGCCTTGGCGCCGGGGAGGAGGATCGAACCTTTGACCTCGCTGTGGGCACCCACCAAGCTGCCGGCGGCAAGCACCACGTTCTGCCGGATGTACGCCCCGGTCCGGATCTGCACCCCTTCGTCGAGGATGGCCGGGCCGACGATCACCGCCCCCGGCTCGATCCGACAGCCCGGTGCAATCGCGATGCGGTCCCCCAACAGATGGACACCGTCGGGAAGGTCAACGTGGATCTCCCAGTCGCGCCAACCCTCGAGGTAGTCCGCAAGCCGTTGCCCGAGAGCCGACCAAACCGGCTGGTCGGGTTCCAGCAGGTCTGCATGGGCGAAGCCCTCGATTTCGAAGAACGCGGCGGGCCGAAGATCAATCATGCGGGAATCTCCTCGGGATCGGCCGCGCGGCGCTTGACGACAACCAGGGTCTGGTCGTCGATCGGCGGCGACGCAACCGAAAATCCATCGACGTCGGAAAAGACACGGTCGACGATGGCAATGGGATCGAGGTGGCGCGCCGCTCGAACCGTGTGGGTCAATCGGTCGCTGCCGTACTCCTCGTCGTTCTCGTCGGTCGCCTCTGTGATTCCGTCGGTGTACAGCACCAGCAAATCCCCCGGATCGAAGGAGTCGATGCCGATAGCGTAGCGGGCATCCGGGTTGGGTCCCAGAATCATGCCGCCGGTCCTGAGAAGGGTCACTGTTCCGTCGGCACGGACCAGCAAGGATGGGGGGTGTCCGGCGTTGCAGTGGATGATTGTCCCGTCAAGACTGATCTCGGCCAGAAACAGCGACACGAATTTGGTCGCCATCCGGCTGCGGTGGATGATCCGGTTGAGACGTTGAATGGTCCGGGTGACCTTGAACTCGCGGGAAAGACCCATCCGCAGACCGGTGAAGACATCGCGCACCTGGAGCGCAGCCGGCAGACCGTGTCCGGTGGCATCGGCGATCGTGACGTCGAAGATGTTGTCGTCGAGCGTTATTACGTCGTAGAAATCGCCGCCGACGATCTCGGCCGCAACCGTCCGCGCCGCGATCTCGAAGTCGCCTGGCTGCGGCAGGTGGCGTGGGAGGATCGAGTTCTGGATCAGGCGTGCATCCTCCATAATTGCCACCATGCGCTCCTCGCGCAGCTTCTGGTTGATGGCGAGGCGAATGATGTTGAGGGTGGCGACGACGTTCTCGTGATCGTCGCCCGCAGACTCCAGATCGAAGGAGAGCACATAGCGCGCGTCCGCCACCGCGATGGCCGCGAACCACTCGCGAGTTCGGAGATCGGTCTCGAGCCTCTGGTCAAGGCGCGGGTCGTCCCGCCTCATGACCACGGATCCGACGTCTAAGAGCTGTTCGAACGGCGGATAGGTCTTCCACACCCGCAGCCCGATCGGATCTTGAGAGGCGTCACCGAATGTCTCGACCAGCTCGTAGGCGCCATCGTCCTGGGCATATATTCGGCCGCCCTTGATCCCGAGGTCATCGGCAAAATTCTCGGCGATGAAGTCCGCGGCTTTGTGAATGGTCTCGAGCGGATTCGAGCCGAGGGCGATGGTCTCGAGCGCACGCTCGATGCGGTGGAACAGTGAAATTGACGATCTCGACATGGGCGGATCATGCCACGGGCGGCACCGTGGCGCAAGGCCGTAACCCCCTACGGGTTGCATGCATAAAGGAACGCGAGGGACCGTTGCCCCATCCCAGAAAACTGTATTTCCAAAGGGTGATATACTGCCCGCGTCCCGCTTACCGCGGGAACGAGGAGGATTCGAGTGAAAAGTATGCCGCTTCTCATTTTGACCGCGATCGCCGCCGCGGTAACCCTGGTCGGAACCGCCTGCGGCCGCTCCGAAACCGTGCCGCCGGTCGCCGGGGAGACGGTCACAAACCACGGCGCGGTGACCGTCGAATGGGAGAAGGATTTTTCTGCCGCCATCGAACGTGCGCAGTCCGAAGGCAAACCGGTGCTCGTAAATTTCTATGCCGACTGGTGCGTGTGGTGCAAGCGGCTCGAGTCAACCACCCTGCGCGACGCCAAGGTGGCCGCCCTGTTGAGCGACCGGGTGGTTCCGGTCAACCTCAATGTGGAGGGGGACGGCCGTGAGCTGTCAAACCGGTATCGCGTGGATGGTCTACCGACCGTTCTCGTCCTCGAC
>JAOZUP010000433.1 GCA_029938595.1 Thermoanaerobaculales bacterium
AAACAGGGGGGATCTTCAGAGAGCGGGTCGAACGGCCCCTCACAACCGAGGTCATCCGGCTGGAAGGGGTGGTGGAATCGTCGCTCTTCGGCGCTGTGGAAACCGCCGGAGGGGGCGCCGAGCTGGCCGTGCGGATGGCCCAGATCTACCAGTGGGACATCGACTTCCTGCGCGACCTGCGAAAAGGTGATCGGTTCGTCGTGGTGGCGGATCGGCAGACCGTGGACGGTGAGTTCTTCGGCTGGGGCACGATCTTCGCCACCCGGTTCGTCAACGGGAAACGCACCCTCGATGCGGTCGTCTACCCCGACGATGACGGCCGCCTCGGGTACTACGACCTCAACGGCCATCCGCTGCGCAAGCAGTTCCTGCGCTCGCCGCTCAAGTTCAGCAGAGTGACATCGCGCTTCTCGATGAACCGCTACCACCCGGTGCTCAAACGGCGTATGCCCCACTACGGGGTGGACTATGGAGCGCCGGTCGGGACGCCGGTGCACGCGACCTCGGACGGGACCGTGACACGGGCGGGTCGCAATGGTGGCGCCGGCAATATGGTGACCGTCCGCCACACCAACGGTTACGAGACCAACTATCTCCACCTGAGCCGCTACGGCAAGGGCGTTCGGCGGGGCGTGCGGGTGTCGCAGGGACAGGTGATCGGCTATGTGGGGTCGACCGGTCTGTCCACCGGGCCCCACCTCGACTACCGCGTCAAGCTCAACGGCAGGTGGATCAACCCGCTCACCATCTCCTCACCGCCGGTCAAGCCGCTCGCGGAGGAGAGACTCCAGCGGTACCTGGCGCACGCCCTGGCAGTGCTGTCGCTGATCGAGGGTGAACCACCCCCGGTCGGAGCGCGCTGTTGAGCTCACCGGCCGGCCGCGGTATGACGGTGGAGTCGCCCTGTCGGGCGGATCTGGCCGGGGGAACCCTCGACATCTGGCCGCTCGGGATGCTGCATCCGGGCTCGGTGACGGTGAACGCGGCCATCCCGGTCATGGTGCGCCTGGAGGTGGATCTGGAGGCGCCGCCGGATGAGGTGTGGCACGCGATCGGGGATGCCGAGTGGCGGCGTCTCGGCGAGGCGGATGCGACCTCCGACCTGAGCGCGGCGGTGGCCTTCGCCGTGCGGCCCACGGGCGGCGTCCGCGTGCGGGTGCGCTCCCAGGCGGCGCTGGGGTCCGGCCTCGGAGGATCCTCCGCCTATGCCGTCGCCCTCGCCCGCGGAATCCTGACCGCCACCGGAGGCGTGATGGCCGACGAGAGGTTGGTGGCTGTGGCGCGCGATCTCGAGGCGCGGATTCTCGGTATCTCAACCGGAGTACAGGATCACTGGGCGTCGGTGTGTGGCGGGGTGCTGGCCGTCCACCACGAGCCGGGGGGCGAGAGAGTCGAGGCGTTGGACGTAGACTCCGGGTGGGTCGGCGAGAGGATGACGATTTTCGACACCGGCATCAGCCATCACTCGGGGATGGTCAACTGGCAGGTGATTCGGCGGCGTCTAGATGGTGAGGCTGTGGCTGTAGATGCCTTCGAGGCGATTGCCCAGGCGGCTCGCAGCTGTCGGGACGAGCTCATCGCAGGAAACGAGGATGGGGTGGGGCAGGCGGTGGCTGACGAGTGGAGAGCGCGCAAGCGGCTCGCCCCGGAGGTCTGCCCTTCCGAACTCGACCTCGTCGTGGACGCGGGTCTCGCCGCCGGGGCAGCGGCGGTCAAGGCCTGTGGCGCCGGTGGTGGGGGGAGTGTGCTGGTGTGGCACCCTCCGGGGGCGCGGGACGCAATCGTCACCGCCATCGAGTCGGCCGCGCCGGCGGGCCGAGTCGTCGCCATCGGGGTGGCGACGATCGGTTGCCGTGTTCTGGCCGTTTAGTTATTCGGGAATGCGCAGGTTCTGACCTGGCTTGATGAGGTCGGGGTTGTCGAGGATGTCCTGGTTGGCCTCGAAGATCTTCATGTAGTCGCTCGCCTTACCGTAGTACTTCTGGGAGATGGCGCCGAGGGTGTCGCCCGACACGACCTCGTAGAAACGTTCGGCGGACACCGGCTCGGGCACGGGTTCCGGCTCGGGCGCCTTCTCGACCTCGATGGCGTTGACGATATTGTCCGCCTTGACCGCCTGGTCGATCTTCTGCATTGCGAGATTTGCCGCTTCGCGGGAGTCCGCCTTGCCTTGGAGGGTGATGACCTTGCCGTGTACCTCGGCGTGGAGGCCGCTGACCCCAGGGGTTGTGGCACCCACCGTGTTGATCGCTTCCTGAACCTGATCCTCGAAGCTCTTGCCAAACATGTCGAAGAGACCCATTTCAATGCTCCTTCCATTCCTCTTGTCGTTGTTGCGCGGCGACTATAGCAACACTGATTCCGAATTGCGAGCGGGTATACTCGGCGCACGGTTGATCGGCTGTGTTGGGGGAATCGATGGGTGAGTCCGAACTTTACCTGGGTACCGAGCTAGAAGGGTCTGATCGAGTCCACCTCGACATGGACCACCTCACGACCCACGCTGTTTGCGTGGGTATGACCGGATCCGGGAAAACGGGCCTCGGCATCGTCACGCTCGAGGAGCTCGCGCGCCGCGGGGTCTCACTTCTGGTGATTGACCTCAAGGGTGACATGGTGGATCTACTGCTCAATTTTCCTTCGCTCGCGGGCGAGGACTTTGCACCGTGGCTGCCGCCGGATGCAGTCGAGGACGATGATCGATCGAAGGTTGCATCGGAACAGGCCGATTTCTGGCGAAAGGGACTCGAGGGATCGGGGCTTGGTCCCGACGATCTCCGTGCGGTACGCGACGGTGTGTCGTGGCAGTTGCTGACACCGGGAGCAGCGTCCGGCGCGCCCCTCGACATTCTGCCGGCATTGGGTGCGCCGGAAGGCTGGGACCCCGAAAGCGATCCCGACGCCGCCACCGACCGGGTCAACGGCGTGACCTCGGCCCTGCTGTCACTGGTGGGGCGTGGGGGAGATCCTTTGTCTGACCGCGATCACGTGCTCACGGCTTCCGTGATTCTCGAGCACTGGCGGCGGGGCGAATCGCTCGATCTCACGGGGCTCTTGGGCAGCCTTCTCGATCCGCCGATGGAATCTCTCGGCGCGCTGTCCCTCGAGAGCTTCTACCCTCGCGATGATCGAATGAAGTTGGTGATAGCCCTCAATACCCTGCTCGCGAGCCCGGCCTTTGCAGCCTGGACCGAAGGGGTGGCGCTGGACATGAACGAGCTCCTGGGTGACGCGGATGCGCCGCGCGCGAGCATCATCTCGGTCGCTCATCTCGACGAGCGGCAGCGCCATTTCGTGATCGCCCTCCTGGTTTCGGAGCTGGTGGCGTGGATGCGGCGACAGCCCGCATCCTCCGGGCTGCGGGCCCTTCTTTACATGGATGAGGTGCAGGGCATCGTGCCGCCCTACCCAAAGAACCCTCCCACCAAGGGCCCGCTGCTGACGCTTTTCAAACAGGGCCGGGCGTACGGGGTCGGTGC
>JAOZUP010000434.1 GCA_029938595.1 Thermoanaerobaculales bacterium
AATCCGTTCGAGGGCGTCCGGGTGGAGCTCGACGCGCTCGCCGTGACGGGCGACCGCGACAATGTCTTCGATGCTGAGATTCTTGCCGGAAATGCGAATGGCCATGAATTCCTCCGATTACGAACGGGTCAAACAAGAGCGTCAATTCGCTCCCACCCACCCCGCTGCAACCGGAAGGCCCCCATGGCCGGACGGTCCGCGTAGGCTCATTATGAGCGCGTTGGCCAGAAGGTCAAGGCGAACCCGGAATCTGAATTCTCAATTCTCAATTCTTAATTTTGAATTCCCGTCCGTCCACCTCGAACCCGCCGCCGGCAGCGAAGAGTGGCGGAGGCCGGAAAGGAAGAGTGGTTGGTGGCCGGCCAGTCGATCACTCGCTGGCGACGGTGCTTCACGATTGCAGCAAGCCGTCAGAAATTTGCACGCAGATAGACGCAGATCCACTCAGAAAACACCATCTGCGTTCATCTGCGTGATCTGCGGTTTCTCCTTGGACGGGCGGGTAAGGGCCCGTCCGCTACTGCAGCCCCCGGTTTCTCAGGAGCGGTTCGATCTCCGGCTCGCGGCCGCGGAAGTTTGTGTACATCTCGAGGTAGTCCGCGGTGCCGTTGACCTCGAGGATTTCCGTGCGAAAACGCTGGGCCGTCTCCTGATCGAAGAGGCTGGTCTCCTTGAACGCCTCGAAGGCGTCGCTGTCCAGCACCCCTGACCAGATGTATCCGTAGTACCCGGCTGCATAACTACCCATGATGTGCGCGAAATAGGAGGTTCGGTAGCGGCTTACGATTTCCGGAATCAGGCCGATCTCGTCGAAGTACGCCTTTTCGAAGGCGTTGACGTCGAGATCGACTGGTTGGTTCAGCGTGTGGTACTTCATGTCGAGCAGACTGGCCGCCAGATACTCGACCTGGTTGAATCCCTGGTTGAAGTACCTGCTGTCGGTGATCTTTTCGATGAGCTCGTCGGGGATGGGCTCGCCCGTCTGGTAGTGCTTCGCGTACTGCTTCATCACCGCGGGTTCCCGAGCCCAGTGCTCCATGATCTGGCTCGGCAGCTCAGAGAAATCACTGGAGCTGAACCGGGTCTTGTAGGTTACGTTGGACAGTATTCCGTCCAGGGCGTGGCCGAACTCGTGGAACAGGGTTTCGACCTCGTCGAGACTCAGCAACGCCGGAGCGTCGCCGGATGGAGACGTGAAGTTGCACACCAGGTTGATGATCGGATCGACCTCGGTGCCGCCCACGCGGCTTTGGCCGCGGAACCGTCCGCACCACGCGCCCTGGCGCTTGCTCTCACGAGGGTGAAAATCCATGTACATGATGGCGGCGTGGGAGCCGTCGCTTTCCTTGACTTCAAAGACCTGGGCGTCTGGGTGGGGTTTGGGCAGACCCTCGACCGGCTCGAAAGTCAGACCGTAGAGCTGGTTGGCCACCCAGAAGGCGCCCTCTCGGACGTTTTCCAACTTGAAGTAGGGTCGCAGCTCGTTGTCGTCGAGATCGTACTTCTCTTTCCTCAGCTTCTCGGCATAGAACCACCAGTCCCATGAGGCCAACTTGAAGTCGCCTCCTTCCCGGTCGATGATCGCCTGCATCTCGACGAGTTCCCTCTTGGCCACCGGCAAGGACGCATCCCACAGCTGGTTCAGGAGTTCATAGACGTTCTCCGGGTTCTTCGCCATACGGCGTTCCAAAACGTAGTCTGCGTAGGTGTCGTAATCCAGGAGCCGGGCCTTCTCCACCCGGAGGTTGATGATCTCGGCGACGATCTCCGTGTTGTCGTGCTCGTTGCCGTTATCGCCTCGCATGGTGTACGCCGAGTAGAGCTTCTGCCGCAGCGCCCGGTTTTCGGCATAGGTCAAGAACGGCAACATGCTGGGCTTGTGGGTGGTAAAGACCCACTTGCCTTCCAACTCGGCTCTCGCGGCCGCGCCTGCCGCCGCGTCGATCGCGCCATCCGGCAGACCGGCGAGGTCGGTCTCGTCGTCGACGACCAGCATGAAGTCGTTGGTTTCGGCCAGGAGATTCTGGCCGAACTCGACCCTCAGCTTGGAAAGCCTCTGATTGATCTCCTTGAGCCTGGTCTGGTCTTCATCATCCAGCAGGGCTCCGGCGCGGACATAGCCCTTGTACAGATTCTCCAGCAGGTAGAGTTGCTCACCGCTCAAATCGAGTTCCGCCCGTTGGTCATAGACGGTGCGAACACGGTCGAAGAGTTCCTTGTTGAGTTTGATCTCGTCACGGTGGGCGGAGAGCCTCGGCGACATCTCTTTTTGAATCTGCTGGAGCTCGTCGTTGGTGTTTGATCCGGACAGGGCAAAGAAGACTCTCGAGACCTCGCTCAGCAGCTCCCCGGACAGGTCGAGCGCCACGATGGTGTTTTCGAAGGTGGGTTCCTCGGGATTGCTGACGATCACGTCGATCTCGGCGATTTGCCGTGTCATTCCTTCTTCGAAGGCAGGCACGAAGGCCTCGGGTTGGATCCGGTCAAAGGGATGGACGTTGAACTCGGTGCCGTACGCCGCAAAGAACGCGTTTCCGTCGCCGGCTGGCTGATCTGCGACCTGGCCGCCACAGCCGAGGAGCAGGACGAAACCGATCAGAAAACATGTCTTTCTCATTTTCATAATCCCTCCATGGATCATCTCAGGCGGTGGCAGGGTAGCAGAGACTCTCGCCCGCGACCCGAGGAATGGCAAACCGCTGACATTATTCAGGTCACTCGAACGATATCTAGATCAGCTCCTCGAGCGCCGCGCGAAGTTGGGTCATCTGCTCGGAACCCAGTCGCTGGCCGATCTGGCTGGCAAGATAGAGGGTGACGCCGAGGACCATGACCAGCGGTACGACGAGGAGGGCCCAGGGAGTGGTTTCGGTCGCCCACTGGGCGTAGCCCCAGGCGGTGCCGACCAGGAGAGCAAAGCCGAGGCCGAACGCAAGGAAGAGATAGAACGTCCAGACACTGGGGTGGGGCGCGAATCGTCCGCGCAGCACGGCTCCGTCGTCGGCATCGTCGGCGGTGACGCTGAGCCATGGCGACCATATCCTCCGCTCCTCTTCCGGCACGAAGAGTTCGGCGTGGCGTCCGACCGAAATCCCGGTGCAGTTGGGGCAGTCCGAAAGCCGTTTGCGGAGCCGCTCCATGAGGCTGTCTGGATCGCAGCCGATTTCGATCTCAAATCGCGGTCGGACTGTGCCCGTTTCAGCCAATTCGGGAGATCACCTACCCTTCAACAATTGATTCCTGATCGCAGTTTACATGATGTGCTGCGAAAAGGGACTCTGGTCAGCACTTCACCACATCGTGGAAAACCACAGAGGCACAGAGCGGAACAGAGCCGCACAGAGGTTTTCATAGGGTCCACCGCTGAATACCGCTCTTGACGGCGAATTGCCTGACGTGCGTATCCGATTGATTCAGGTTGGCCGAACAACCGGGCGGTTTTGTTACCAAGTGGTGGCGGGCCCTAAAGGACCCGC
>JAOZUP010000080.1 GCA_029938595.1 Thermoanaerobaculales bacterium
TCGATGGGAGGCGGTTCAGCCGCACAGGCCATCAGGATTCCAGCCAACATCGTGCCGACCACGGGAGCTGCCCAACTGGTTGCCATCGCCCCTCCGTTTTTCAGGATTCACGCCAGGATGATACCAGGCACCCGGTGAGAAGGCCGTGCTAGCCTGCGCCCATGCCAAAGATCGTAATGGCTTCCGCTCTTCTGCTGATCACCGCAGCCGCGGGCTGTGCCCGACCGGAACCACCGTTCGAGCCGCCCAACGTCGTACTGATCACCATCGACGCGCTGCGCCCCGATTACCTTTCATACGCGGGTCATCCGAGCAGGACGTCACCAAACCTCGATGTCCTCGCCCGTGACGGAGTTGTGTTCAGCCAGGCACTGACCTCGTTCCCGGGTACCTCGCCAGCGATGCCATCGCTCATGACCGGCCTCTTCCCGAGCTTCGAAGGCGTCGACAAGTGGGTCAAGACGACCCGCCACGGCTTCAATGACTTCGAGTCGCCCGAGGAGCGAGACCGGCGCGGGCTGAGCTCCAACCTGCGGATGCTCGCCGAGATCCTCAACGACCACGGCTACACGACAGTAGGGTTCAACACCAACCCCAACCTGTCCGCACACGCCAACTTTGACCAGGGTTTCGACGTTTATGAGGAATTCGAAAAGTACAACCACCGGCAGCACCGGACACGTGACCACCGACTCATCGGCAACTACCCTCCGGCGGGCGTGGTCATGAAACGGGTGCTCGAACGCATGGATGATCCGGTCGATGGCCCAGTCTTCTTTTGGATGCACTTCATGGACCCCCACAGCCCCTACCTGCCGCCCCAGCGCCACGCGCGGGCCTTTCCACACAACTACAGCAGCCATTCGGATTTGGAGATCAACGAGGCGGTGTACCACCTTCTCTACAGCCAAAGCGGGTCGGCGAAGAGAGCGGCCCGATATCCCTCACCCGAGGATCTCGGAATCGAGGGCGAGGTATTCATCGACCACGTTCGTGGCCTGTACGAGGCCGAGATTCGGTTCTGCGATGCACAGCTCCGCCGTCTCTTCAGAAGGCTCGATTCGGACCCCGCCTGGCAAAACACACTGGTCGTCGTCACAGCCGACCACGGTGAGGAGTTCCTCGATCACGGCTTCGTGATCCACCATGTGCTTAGCGGTCTCGCCGAGGAGCTGATCCGCATCCCGCTGATCGTCAAGCTGCCGAAGGGAACGCCCTCCGGCGTCACCATCGACGAGCTCGTTCGGATCATCGACATCGCACCGACCGTCCTCGACTATGCGGGGCTTGGGAACGAGGCGAGTCACATGGACGGAACGAGCGTGCGTCCTCTCATCGAAGGTCGGGAGGCGCCCGCCCGTACGGCCTTCTACAGCACCATCGATTACGGCATCGTCCGCACTGCGAAGTGGAAGTACCGACTGCTCAAGCATCCCGGGGACAGCGGTGAACCACGCGAACGGCTCTTTGACATCGTGGCCGATCCTCTGGAGGAGCACGACCTGGCAGGAGACCACCCTGAGCTCCTGGCGGAGCTCGGAGAGCGGTACGAGGCCTTCGCACAACATCTGCGCACTCGCGCGGCGCCTCCCGGCACCGCCGACGCACCGAGCGGCGGTGAGCTCGACGCCGAGGAGCTCGAACGGCTGGAAGCTCTAGGCTACGTGGCGGACTGATGGGAATAATCGTCGCATGAACGTTTTCTGGGCGGTGGTAGGGTCGACGCGGTACCGTCTTTTTCTGGTCAGCGTCGCTGCGGTTCTTGTCGCCTTCGGTTGCGGCAGGAATCCGCAACCAGCCCCGCACTCGAGCACGCCGATGAACGTGATCGTTGTACTGGTGGATACGCTCCGCGCCGACCACATGAGCCTGTATGGCTACTCCCGGGCGACGACGCCCTTCATCGACAGATTTGCATCAGAGGCCATTGTCTTCGAGCGCGGCAGATCGCAGGCGGGGTGCACTTTCCCGTCGGTCAACTCGCTGATGACCTCGCGCTACCCAGAGGTATTCGCCCATCAGGGAAAAGGGCACTTTGGAATCCCGGATGCGTACCCCACAATCGCTGAAGTCCTCAATGGTCACGGGTATCAGACTGCCGCCGTGTCGGCGAGCCCCATCGTTCGGAATACACCCAGCAAGCTCAACCCTAACGGTGGTTTTGGACGCGGCTTCGACCTCTTCATCGAAGGCTGCGTGTGGGGACACGGTGCGTGCGTCAACCGCAAGATTTTCGAGGTACTGAATAACCTGGAAGAGCCCTTCTTCCTCTACCTCCACTACATGGAGCCGCACGCGCACTATCGGCCACCCGTACACTACGAGAAGAGATTTGCCGGCGAGTACAACGGCTTCGATTTCATTCAGCAGGGCAATCCCAAGCCCATCTCGAAGACGCTCTACGCCAACGGCCCAGAGTACGAGATCACGGACCGTGACATCCAGCACCTCGTCGATCTCTACGACGACGAAATCAGGTACTTCGACGGGATTTTCCGGCGGCTGCTGAGGAAGCTCGAGGCCCGCGGCCAGCTCGAGGAAACGATGATCGTGCTCGCATCGGACCACGGGGAGGAGTTTCTCGAACACGGCCACATCGGCCATTGCCGAGGCGTATGGGACACGCTCACCCACGTCCCTCTGGTCCTCCAGATTCCCGGGGTCCAAGGAACACGCCTCGACACCGCGGTTCAAAACCTGGATATCGTGCCAACGATTCTCGACTACCTCGAGATCGACGGCGAGGGATTCGGATTCGAAGGAAGGAGCCTGCGGCATCTCATCGAAGGACGAGAGGTGTCGCCCCGGTTCGCCTTCTCCGAACAGAAACAGTACCGGTCGTCTGACACCGGCAGCTTCCACCTGATTGTCGATAGTGCAGAAGACACAATGGCTCTTTTTGACGTCAGGAACGATCCACTCGAGCAGCACGACCTTTACTCCACATCCCACCCAGCACTTGGACCGCTGAGTGCTGCGCTCGAGGGATGGCTTGAAAGGACCAACCGGTTGGGGCGCCTCGAAGAGTCAGCCGCTGCCGCCAGGGCCAAGGAGGAGGAGCTGCGCGCGCTCGGTTACCTCCAATAGTGTTTCTCTGTAGGTGGCCGAAGGCTCGCAGATCTCAGCTCTGGCTTACTATCTGAATGGTATGACAGGGGTTCTCAGCAAGGGCATTTTTCCACGTGTTAAAGTTACGAGGTGCTCCGCACTCTGACATTCTCCGTGGCCATCCTGGCGCTGTTCTCTCTCGGCTGCGGGAAGGAATCGCCCCCGCCGCTTGCGGAATCACAACCGCTGAACGTTGTTCTGGTAATGGTCGACACCTTGCGCGCCGACCACATGAGTCTGTACGGCTACTCCCGGGCGACGACGCCATTCATCGACGAGCTGGCGGCGGAAGCGGTGGTCTTCGATCGCGCGCGGTCGCAGGCGGCCTGCACCTTTCCATCTGTTAACTCGCTCTTCACATCGCGCTACCCCTTCGATTTCAACGTCCAGGGGGAAGGCCAGATGGGTATCCCCCCCGAGTACCCGACAATTGCCGAAATCCTGCAGGCTCAGGGCTACCACACCATAGCGGTCTCGGCGAGTCCGATCGTCCGCTCGACACCCAGCAAGGAAAACCCGAACGCGGGCTTTGGCGCCGGGTTTGAGGTCTTCGACGAGAGCTGTCTGTGGGGCAGTGCTGCGTGTGTCAACGCCCGTGCGCTAAAGCTCCTCGGAAACGCGCGGGAACCGTTCTTTCTGTACCTCCACTACATGGACCCCCACGGCCACTATGCGCCGCCGGCCGCCTATCAGAAGCAGTTCGCCGGGCCCTACGACGGGTACGACTTCATTGCCGCAGGTGACCACAACCCGATCGGCGAAATGATCTACGGTGACGGCCCGGAGCTCGATATCACCGATCGCGATGTACAGCATCTTATCGATCTCTATGACGACGAGATCCGCTACTTCGACGGCGAGTTCGCGCGGCTCATCGATTTCCTCCGCGAAGACAATCTACTCGATCGTTCATTATTGGCCTTCACTTCGGATCATGGTGAGGAGTTTCTCGAGCACGGGCACGTCGGGCATTGCCGTGGAGTGTGGGACACGCTCACCCACGTGCCGCTCCTCGTGAGGTTCCCCGAGCTCGACGGTGGAAGCCGCGTCGACAATGCGGTGCAACTCATCGACGTCGTTCCGACCATGCTCGACGAACTCGGAATAGACACGACGGCCATCCCTTTCGAAGGCACCACCCTGCGAATGCTGTTCGAGGGTGGCAGACCGGCACCGGTCTACGCATATTCGGACCAGGGCAGGTACCGCGCTTCCGACGACGGGCGGTGGCACTTCATCCTCGACGGTGTGGAGTCGAGCGCCACTTTCTATGACACCCGAGATGATCCCCTCGAACAGCACGATCTCTTTGCGGGAGGGAGCCCGGAAATCGACAGATTAAGCACCACCCTCAATCAGTGGCTGAAGGATACCGGTCAATGGGTACGGTTCGACGAGGCTCTCGCAGCGAGCAAGGCCAAGGAGGAGGAGCTCCGGGCCCTCGGCTATCTGCAATAGCCGGTTCGCTAATCCTATGCGTGTAGACTACGCCTATGAAACCGGCTTCGATCAGCATTTTCATCGCAGTTCTCATCGCTCTCCTGTCGCTCTCCTGCCGCCAACAGCCGCGCGCGCCCCAACCTGACCCGGCAAACGTCATCATCGTGATGGTCGATACGCTTCGTGCTGACCACATGAGCACCTACGGCTACGAGCGGAAGACCACACCGTTCATCAGCAAATTTGCTTCCCAGGCAATCGTTTTCGAGCATGCGCGGTCCCAGGCCAGCTGCACGTTCCCCTCGGTCAATTCGTTGCTCACATCACGCAACCCAGCCATCTTCACACGACAGAAAAAGGGACAGTTCGGCATCCCCAATGACTATCCGTCGATAGCCGAGATCTTGAAGAGGCACGGCTACCACACCATCGCAGTCTCGGCGAGCCCGATCGTTCGCGCTACTCCCAGCAAATTCAACCCGGTCGGCGGATTTGACCGTGGGTTCGATGTCTTTGTCGAGGATCCGCTGTGGCGCCCCGGCGGACAGGTCAGCCGCGCTGTGATCAGTCAACTCGATGCGGTGGAGGAACCGTTTTTCCTCTACGCCCACTACATGGACCCACACGGACCGTACCGACCGCCAGAGAGATACGAGAAGCGTTTTGCCGGAGAGTATGACGGCTACCAGTTCATCCAGCGCGGCAGCCCCGTCCCGATCGCGAAGATGCTATATGACAACGGCCCACACTATGAAATCGCCGACCGCGACATCCAACACCTTGTAGATCTTTACGACGATGAAATCCGCTATTTCGACGGCGTGTTTCAGCGCCTCATCAAACACCTGGAACAGCGGGATCTGCTCGATCGCACGCTCATAGTATTCACCGCCGACCACGGGGAGGAATTCCTGGAGCACGGTCACATCAGGCACTGTCGTGGGGTATGGGACACGGTGACCCGTGTTCCGTTGATCTTGCGTTTTCCTGGCGTCGAGGGTGGGCATCGAATCGACGGCGCCGTTCAAAACCTCGATATCGTCCCCACTCTTCTTGACTACCTCAGCATAGAGACTGAAGACCTCGAGCTCGAAGGCACGAGCCTGCTTCCCCTCCTCGAAGGACGGGAGCCAACGGGAAGATACGCCTTTTCTGACCAACGCGAATATCGATCTGCGGACGACGGACATTTCCACCTGATTCTCGACGCTGAAGACAGCACGAAGACCCTCTTTAATCTTCGTTCGGACCCACTCGAGCAGCACGATCTGTACAGTGTCGACCACCCCGAGGTCAACAGACTGAGCGATGCACTCAACCAGTGGCTGCAAGACACCGACCAGTGGGATCGCTTCGACGAGGCTCTTGCCGCCGGCAAGGCCAAGGAGGAGGAACTCCGCGCGCTGGGTTATCTACGTTGACTCGACCTCGCTTCGGTGTCGAGGTACATTGAGTTGATGATGAAAACCCGCTTGCCTTTGATGATCATGTTGGCGATTCTCGCCGGCAATGTCGCGTGCTCCCCGTCTGCCGAACCTCCGGCAGAAACCACGCCCGCACCGCCCCTGAATGTGATCATTGTCCTCGTCGATACGCTGCGCGCGGACCACATGAGCCTCTACGGTTATGTGCGCCCGACCACGCCGTTCATCGATCGCTTTGCGTCTGAGGCGGTGGTGTTCGAGCACGCGCGGTCGCAAGCGCCCTGTACTTTTCCGTCGGTCAACTCACTGTTGACCTCGAGGTACCCGGGCGTTTTCACCCGCCAGGCCAAAGGGCAGTTCGGGATTCCCGAAGACATTCCTTCGATCGCCGAGATTTTGAGTGCGGTTGGCTACAACACAATCGCCGTCTCGGCGAGCCCGATCGTTCGTGCGACTCCAAATTTCTACAACCCAAGCGGTGGATTCGACCGGGGATTTGACACCTTCGTCGAGGGCTGTGTGTGGCGGCACGGCGCATGTGTCAACAAGAGAGTGTTCGACCAACTCGACTTGGCGAAGTCGCCGTTTTTCATGTACGTCCATTACATGGAACCGCACGGGCCGTATCTTCCGCCCGAGAACTACTCGCGGCGCTTCGCCGGGGAGTATGAAGGCTTCGATTTCATCCGCGACGGCGACCCCAAACCAGTCAACAGGATGATCTACGAAGACGGTCCCGAGTACGAGATCACCGATCGCGACATCCAGCATCTGGTCGATCTCTACGACGACGAGATCCGTTACTTCGACCTTGTGTTCCGGCGTCTCGTCAACCGGTTGGGCGATCAGGGGCTCATCGACAATACGGTGATCGTGCTCGCCGCAGACCACGGTGAGGAGTTCCTGGAGCACGACCACATGGGTCACTGCCGCGGGGTCTGGAACACGGTCACACACGTACCGCTGATCATCCGTTTACCGGGAATGAAGGAGGGCCGGCGAGTGAGCGCAGCGGTGGAAAACGTCGACATCGTGCCCACCCTCCTCGACTACCTTGGAGTCGACGCCGGCGGTGCTGAACTCGAGGGATCGAGTCTGCGCCCCCTGATCGACGAGCACGACGGGATCGAGCGGCAGGCCTTTGCAGAGGCTGGGAGATATCGATCAGTCGACGATGGTCGCTTTCACCTGATCGTCGACTTCAAAGCCCGTACCTCGTCCCTTTTCGATCTTCGTGCCGATGAGCTGGAGCAATCCGACCTCTTCCACGAGAGTCACCCGGAGGTCGGCCCGCTGACTACTTCCCTCAACCTGTGGCTGAGTGCAACCGGTCAGAAATTTCGCATCCACGAGACGATGGCGGCAGCCAAGGCCAAGGAGGAGGAGTTGCGTGCACTCGGTTACCTCGAATAGCGCCTCATTGTAGGTAGCCAAATGCTTTGAGTCGCTCGCGCTCGCGCTCGCTCAGGACGACCTCTCTACTCTCCGACCCGGAGCCGATCCTCCGGTAGAGCGCCAGGGCTTCCTCATTCTGGGTGAGCACAAGCTCTTCGAGGGTGCGCAACCGACCTGGATCCGACTCGGCGAGATTCTCCGTCTCGCCCGGATCATCCGTGAGGTGAAAGAGGAGGGGTGGTTCCTCGGGATAACCGAAGATCGCCTTGTAGCCGTCCACCACCACGGCCCGATCCAAGGTGCCTATTAAGACCGGGGTCTTCTCGTCGCGCCGGTGAAGAGGCGCGCCCGGCAGATCCCCGGTGGGGAGTCCGGCAAACTCGAGTAGGGTCGGAGCGAGATCCACCGCCGAACATGGGATCCGGTTCTCAACCCCGCTACGATCGCCGTCCGGCCACTTGACCAACAGTGGCACCCGGACGATCTCGTCGAACAACGTTGTATGACCGAGGCTCCCGTGCTCCATGAACTCCTCACCATGGTCGCTGGTCACCACGATGAGCATCTGATTCCACATCCCACTCCTTCGCAAGGAATCGAAGAGCGTTTCCAGCGACTCGTCTAGGTACTTCACTCCGGCACCGTAGGTGTGGCGAAGGATCTCGACGTCCTTTGGCTCGAAGGGAATCTCTCCGCGCACCAGCCCATGAAGGAACCTGGACGAACAGAGGCCCTGCCGGCAGCCGAAGTCCTCAACTCCGAAATCTCCGGCGATCACTCGTTGGTTGATCCCGGGCGCCTCATAGGGAAGCACGTAGCGATCGGCGTGGGGTTCAAAGGTGTGGAGAAAGAAGAAAAAATCCTCGTCCCGGTGCGCGAGCACCCAGTTCGCTGCGGCGCGAGCCTGGCGGCCGGCTCGCCATTGGCTGACCTGGTAGCCGTCAAAACCTTTTGAAAACCCCCACCGGGGGCTCAACCATCCACAGTCAAACACCAGCGCTGCGGTTGAGAAACCTGCCAGCCGGAATCGTTCGGCAAGGGTCGGGATCGCCGAATCCATGGCCTGGTTCTGGAGCTGCGCGCGGTGCGTCGACGGGTAGTAGCCCGTCAGCATCGAGGCATGCGACGGCTTGGTCCAACTCGCCGCTGCGTAGTGCCGGGTCCAGATCTCGGCCTCTGCCGCAAACCGGTCGAGGTGCGGGGTGGCAACCGAGCCTCCAAAAGCCCCAACCGCATCGCGACGCAAGGTGTCGACCGAGATCAAGAGCACCTGGAGCGGCAGCTCCGGCGGAAGCTCAGCTGAAACCCGACGCTGACGTACTGTCGCCTCACGCAACCTCAAAACGCAGCTTTCGGGTAGCTCCGCCTCGAGCTCGAACTCTGCTTGCCGGTTCGCGACCTGCCCGAGATCCACCTCGTGTTCCCACCAGCCTCGCGCGACGTCGAAATCGACCCGGAACTCAATCCCGCGCCCATCCGACGACCTCACGGTCCCGAGCAGCGAACCCTCGAGGTCAGCTGGCGCGCCGTCCGCACATTCGAGACAACCTGCGAGGGTGAGGATCGGCCGGTCACGAAGATCGAGAGCGGCTGCGGCGGGTCTTCCCGGCTCGAGGGTGACTGCGACCCAGGTCTCGTCCGCGCACAGGGTCTCTCGCGCGCGGAGCGGTTCTCCGTCGGCCCGCAATCCTCGCATCGCCACCAGATCGAGGAACCGCACCTCCGTCGGACCCTCGTTGCAACCCGCGCAGATCAGTCCCGCGACAGCCGCCATCACCCCCCAGATCCTCTGGCTGGAACGCCGTGATAATCTCATCCGTCCACCATAGTACCGGACCGGCCGGTACCTTCTGCACGGGCTAAGACGGCGGCGATGTATCGCTCGTTATACAGTTTTGCCGTGGCCTCCATCGAGTCCTCCGTCACCTTCCAATGCGATGAAAGTACCTCACCCAGCGATCGCGTAACCTCGGCCGCACCCAATCGGCGCGCACGCACCAGGAGGCGGAACACGTGATGGACGTTGGCGACCGTCTGGCGGGCCATTTCCGTCAGCGGGCTCGGGTCGATGTCGCGGAGCACGTCCATGGACACCTGCAGGGCGAGGTCGGAGTCCGCCCCGGGATCGAGATGCCCGGCACGGACCATGTGGTCGATCAGGAACGCGCGGTGCCAGTACTCGGTCAGCGCTGTGGTCGCGTCCTTGACCGCAAAGATGTAAATGATCTTGCGCCAGATCCTACGGAGCACGTACTTGACGGTTGCCAGGCCGATCGCGAGACAGCCGGAGAGCGACAGCGGTCCATCGAGGCCCCGACCGAGCTTTCGCCGGATCTCGGGGGCCATTTCTCTCCGCCTGACCTTGGCCACGGTCGCCGGGATACGCCGCCTGAAGATGGTCTCGAAGACGATGTCGATCAGCGGCAGCGGGATCAGCACCGACAGCCCGGCGCAGGTGGCATCGGAGAAGATTCGCCAGTCGACGTCGGATTTCGAATTTCGAATTTCGGATTTCGGATTTTCCACTCGTCTTTCAACGCCCTTCCCGAGAGGATGCCAGGCACGCCGCCACGATGTTGAGGACAACATCATGGCGGGATGCCAGGCACCTCCAGTGTACGCGGGCCGTTTCCCCGCGCGCTTCCCGAGAGGGGTCACCCTTGACATTGATTGCCCGCAACATCCTGCCGACTTGAAGGAACGGGGCACAAACAATGTCAAGAATGGCACCTCCGCCGCACCTCTCTGTGGGTGCTGGGTGAAAATTCCTAATTCCTAATTCCGAATTCCTCTCCTGCTACACTCTCCGGCCATGTACGAATTTGAACGGGAAACCGCCGTTGAGATCGTCGCCGAGGTTTGCGATTTGACCCGCCGTGTTCAGGACAGCATCGTCGCAACAGGCGACTCGCTGACCAAGGGCGACCGGTCGCCGGTCACCCTCGCTGATCTCGCGGCCCAGGTGGTGGTCAGCCTCCGTCTGGCACGGGGGTTTCCGGACGATCCCCTGCTCGCCGAGGAGGACTCGGGGGCGCTCGCCGAGTCGCCCGAAATGGCGGATCGGGTCCTCGAGCTGACCCGCGAACACATTTCCCCACTGACCCGAGACGAGATGGTGGCGGCACTGGATCGTGGCGGCCACCAGGGCGGCGCCGGACGCTACTGGGTCCTCGACCCGATCGACGGCACCAAGGGCTTCCTGCGCGGTGATCAGTACGCGGTGGCGCTGGCGCTTGTTGCCGATGGCGATGTGGTGGTCGGGGTTCTCGGCTGTCCGAATCTACCCGCAGTGAGCGAGGCTGCCGACCACGGCTCGCTGTTCAGCGCTGTGCGCGGCGGCGGCGCGCAGAGCCATTCTCTCGACGGGGCGGTTCGCGGCGCCATCCACGTCGATGCGATCACAAATCCCGCCGACGCGGTGGTGTGCGAATCGGTGGTGGCGGCCCACGCCGCCCACTCGGTGCAGGCGGGCATAGCTGATCGCCTCGGCATCAGCGCGCCCCCATACCGAATCGACAGCCAGTGCAAGTATGCAGTGGTGGCACGCGGCGAGGCGTCGATCTACCTCCGCCTGCCGCGCGATACCAGCTACCGCGAGAAGGTGTGGGACCACGCCGCCGGAGCGGTGGTCGTCGAGGAGGCAGGCGGCCGGGTCACCGACCTCGATGGGAAGCCACTGAACTTCTCTGAGGGACGGCTGCTCGGCAACCACCGCGGCATCGTCTGCTCAAACGGCGCCATCCACGAACGCGTCCTCCAGGCCTGCCGAGCCGAACTCAACATCGACTGATTACTGGAACACCGGGCCACGCACTTTTTCACCGCAAAGACGCAAAGAACGCAAAGGCCACACACCCACCGCAGGAGAAACCGCAGATCACGCAGATGAACGCAGATACTATCGGGGGCGCAGAGAACCCCCACCCAAGCTCCAACACCGGCGAGGCCCCGGCCGTCGAACGACGGCCGGGAGCCGGAGGGCAGGGCAACGTCTCCGAATGCAAGCATTCGTCGCCGTCGCCCCATCCTCCGGCCTGCGCTCTGCAGAGCGCAGACCTCGCCACCCGTCACGGGTTGTTTTCGGATGGCAGCGACCCCTTCGAGGTAAGGCGGAACCGACGCGCCCCTGGCGTGTCGGCCGGGGAGAAGTATGGCGACGACGGACGCTTGCGTTCGGAGTTGACGTGCTTCGCACCGGTGGGCGGCGATCGCCAGATCGTCGACTGTTCCGCCGTCAATCTACGGCACTGCCACTTCAAATAATCGACAACCTCTTCGCGCTCTTTGCGTCTTTGCGGTGAAAACCGGATCGCTGGGAAGTGTCGGCAAGCCCGAGTAGCCAACAAAGGAGAACCGCTTCAAAGAAACCATCTGCGTCTATCTGCGTGATCTGCGGTTTCTCCTGGGCTGGATGACTCTGTGTCTCTGTGTCTCTGTGTCTCTGTGGTTTTCTCGCTCGTCGGGAGTCAGCAGACTGGTGGCAGGATGGTGCCGGAGTGCTCGAAGCTGACCGCGCGCTTCCCGGTCGTGCACGCCATGCACGCCGGCGCCGACTTGATCACGTTCTCCACGAAGACCTCTTGCGGCATGTAATAGAGCGCGTCGACGCCGAGCTCCATTCGCACCTCGTCGATGTCGCCGTTGAAGCGCGCGCCGATGAGCTCCTTCTGGGTCGGTGTGTTGATGCCCTGGAAGCACGAGTCGATGACCATCGGCCACAGGGTGCCGAAGAAGATCTTTTTCGCACCGGCGGCGCGGAAGGCACGCACGATGTGTTTCGCGTTGGTCCCACGCACGATGCTGTCATCAACCAAAAAGATATTCCGCCCCTCGACTGCCTTGGCGTCGACTCGGAAATCGAGCATCGCCGCCTCTTCCCGCGCTTCCTGGGTCTCCTCCATGAAAATGCGACCACCGTAGCGGTACTTGGAGACCGGCGTCGCGTACTGCAG
>JAOZUP010000435.1 GCA_029938595.1 Thermoanaerobaculales bacterium
GATGTATGAAGGCACGAGGAAGCACAAAGGCGGCTAGCTACAGAGGCCAGATACCAGATACCGGATACCAGATACCGGATACCAGATGCCGGATTCAGCGCGAAGTTATCGTTTTCTGGAATCTGGAATCTGGAATCTGGCATCCGGGATCCAGCATCCGGGATCTGGAGGCTGCTCTACGCAAAATATTTCGATACGCCGTCCAGGAATAACTGAACAGCCAGTGCGACCAGAACCATGCCCATCAGGCGTTCGACAGCGACAAGCCCCCGTTTGGTGAGGAATCGAAACAGGAACGTCGATGCAAACAGCACGACGAACGTCGCCGACCAGGCCAACCCCGCAGCGAGCAGCAGGTCCACCGTTCGCCCCGGCTCGGCGGTGGCGAATAGCAGAAGCACGGCCAGCAGCGAGGGACCCGCGATGAGGGGAACGGCGAGCGGGACGAGCAGCGGCTCGCCATCGATCTCCTCTTCTCCGTGCAGGTTCCTTGAAGGAAAGACCATTCGCAGAGCGATGATGAACAGGATGATACCGCCGGCGATGCTCACGGACTCCTGTCTCAGACCCAGAAATTCCATCACGTAGCGACCGCACAGGACTGTACCGACGATCACGGCCAGCGCGATGAGCAGCTCGCGCACGAGTACCCGGCGCCTTCGGTTTGCCGGCACCTTGTCCAGGATCGGCAAGAAGATCGGGATGTTCCCGAAGCCATCCATGATCAGGAAGAGTGTCACCGATATCGACAAGATTTCCATTAACTTCAGCTCCTCGATTGCGCCAATGCGTTGACCAGCGCATAGACAAAGACGGCGGCGAGCTTAGCGGTATTGTCGTCGCTGTCAAAACGCGGTGAGACCTCGGCGAAGTCGAAGCTCACGACCTTGCCCGAGGCCAGCACGTGTTTGAGTAGGCGCAAGACCGTTTCAGGGTGAAGCCCGAAGGGCTGTGGCGCGCTGACGCCCGGCGCGAACGCCGACGAGAAGACGTCGGCGCAGATCGTCACGTAGATGAGGTCATTGCCGTCAAGGAAGACATCGAGCTTCTTTTTGACCGGCTCCAAGGCGGCATCATTCATGTCCTTCGCGAGCACGGTCTCGACCCCGAGGTCCTCGGCAACCCTAAACAAGCTGACCGTGTTGGCCGACTTCTGGGCCCCAATACAGAAGTAGGAGAAGTCCGTGCCTCGCTCCTGACATGCGGCGGCGATTTGGGTGAACATCGTGCCCGAGGTTGCAGCCGGCCGCAGCGGCCTCAGGTCGAGGTGAGCGTCGAAGTTGAGGATGCCGAGCCGCTTCGAGCTCGAGAGTTGCCGTGTAATCCCGAGGTAGTGACCAAAGGCGAGGTCGTGGCCGCCCCCCAGTAACACCGGGAAGAGGCCGGACGAGAGAACTCGTTCCACCGCTTCCGCCAGCGCTCGTTGGGCGCCTTCCAGGTCACCGTCCGGGAAGTGGATGTCCCCGCCGTCGTAGAGGCCAACGGTGTTTTGGAAGTTGACCGGCAGGTTGGCGAGCTGGGTCCGGATTGCCTCCGGTCCCCTGGCGGCTCCGGTCCTTCCGAGGTTGAGCTCCACGCCGTGGTCGCAGCAGTAGCCCAGGAGGCAGAATCCTCGGGGAGACTGCAGAGCAAGTTGATCAGCCGGCGCTGAAAGATCCAGACATTCGATGACCTGGTGCCAGCGAAAGGCGTCCCGATCTTCGAGGTCATCCACCCTGCCGGTCCAGCGCGCCTCCTCGGGGGGTGTGTAGCAGTTCGGATCGATCATGCCTTTTCTCCGCGCCATCGACAGCTACCGTTGGCACGTGCTCGGTAGGCGATCAATAGGGGCGAATCGAATATACCATACCTTCCGGTAGGGTGATGAAATTCCGTAAATAATTATAAATAATACATTTCATCGATTTTGATATACTCCACCAGGGTATGGTAGTATCGGGCGATGGAGGCCCAGTCTCAACGCGTCCTGAGAGATCTTTCCAGGAAAATGGGGACTCTTTGGTTCGGTACCAGGCGCACAGAAAGAGAGTTTCTATGAAATTGACACGCGACGACTGGATCGAAGCAGCAATGCAGATGTTGGCCCGACAGGGAATCGACGGTGTGCGGGTGGAAGTCCTGGCTCGCCGGCTCGGGGTCACCAAGGGGAGTTTTTACTGGCACTTCGAAGATCGGGACAAACTCCTCGAGGCCATGATCGCCGCGTGGGAGGAGGAAACGGACCAACTTCTCGGCACTGCGAGTGAAATCCCCCCGGGGCTCGGCCGGGTTCGCCGCTTGTTGGAGCTCGTGGCGGAGCAGTTCGGACGCCTCCCGGACGCGGCTGTCTTTGCCTGGGCACTGCGCGATCCGGTGATCGCGCGCAGGGTCGCGGCGGTCGACAAGAAGCGCATCGACTTCCAGATTCAGGCTGCCATGGACAGCGGCCTCAGCCGGTCGCGGGCGGAGCGGAACATCACGTTCGGCTACCTCGCATACTGTGGATGGCTCACCCGTGAGGAGGTGTCCCCGGACATCGCACCGAGCTTCAGGGTATTGACCAAATGGCTGGAAGAGCTCTTCGAGACTCCTGCCCCGTCGCGTTCACGTCGCGAATCCGATCGCAGGTCTACCCCGCCTGGCTGATCAGCGCGAACCCAGCGAATAGGTCACCCCGAGGACTGCTTCATAGCCCCAACTGTCCTCGACAATCGGGGAGTTGCGAATCTCGTTGTCCAGGCTCTGCCCGGCGAGGTACGCGACGAGATTCAGCCTTGGGGTGATCCTGAAGAGCGCAGTGAACCTCGCCGTTGGGTTCCAGGCTGCCGTTCCCACGTAGGCTGGCCGTTCCTGGGTCGCCTCGTCCGGAGTGACACCGAAGTAATAATCGATGGTCTTCGCATCCTGGTAGGCGACGCCCAGGGATGCGATCAGCATAAGCCGCCCGTTCATCACGGGTTCGCGCCAACTCGCGAGGAGAGAGCCGCCGAGGCCGTTGCTGTTCCCAAGCAGATCTGCGAGCAGCGTGCCGGAGACCTGCAGCTTGCGGTGGTTCCACTCCAGCGCGAGACCTCCCAGCGCCGTGGATTTGCGCGGGCTCATTCCCTCCAGAAAGGGAGAATCATCGGGATCGAGCTCGAGGAAGCTCCAGCGAACGCGGAGGTCGAGGTGCAGGCCGTCGTCTCCCAGCACCCTGAATCCGGCCAGGATTCCCTGCACGTAGAGGCGCTTGTAGTAGAGCTCCACCAGCGGGATGGGCAGCACCCTGTTGTCGGCGCCGCGGTAGGGAACCGGGGCGGAGACGATTCCGAGCCCCAGGGAGTTTGGTGGATGGGCGGAGGGACGGTTCGTGGGAGGGTCATCCGCTGCGGCGGCGCCCACAGTCATGAGGAGGGCCGCCAGGATGACCAAAGCAAGACCATATGCGCTTTTCATCGGGAACCTCCGGAAAAACCATACCATACCGTACATTCAATT
>JAOZUP010000436.1 GCA_029938595.1 Thermoanaerobaculales bacterium
CGCTGCGGTCGATCGAAGCGCTTCACATCGCCGACGCCCTTCGCCGCCACGAGGGTAGCCGAAAGGCGGTGGCTGAAGAGCTCGGGATCCATCTGACGACTCTCCGTCGGAAGATCAAGGATCTGGAAATCGAAGTGCCTGACCGCGACGGTCGCAGCCGGAGAACATGAGGCCAGAACACTTTGATGAACTCGACGAGGGTCGGTCAATATTCAATGCGCGGCTGAAGCATGAGCCATTCTTGCAATCAGGGTTTCTCGCCGGTTTCCCCGCGGTCGGGATTCGTTCCGACGTCGCCCGATGAAGTCTTCGAAGACCTCGTCGGCTGGGCCTGACAGGCCCGTGTGCACATCGATTCCTCGTGCCGTAATCATGGATTTCAGGGAGTGGCATATCTCGGCGCACAGGACAACATCGACCCCGAACGCGGACAGCTCCTGGACGCGTTCCTTCAGGGATTGGGCCGTGACCGGGAGCTCTGAATACTCGCCCCTGCCGCCGCGAAAATCGATCACAACGAGCGTGGTGGCGTTGCTGAAGACCGTCTCCACCAGACCATCCGTTACCGGAATCGCGATTCTCATGACCCACCTCCCACCCTCGATATTTGCACATTGCGTGCCAATCCCCGATGCAGGTGATCTCGCACGGTTCGGCTGCGATCGACACTGTGGATCAGGCCTTTTTCGTTGGCACCAGGGTTGCATATGTCCCGGTCGTTATGAAAATCGCAATACCTGTTTGGAATGATTGGGTGTCGCCGGTCTTCGACGTTGCAAAGAGGATTCGTGTCACCGAGGTGATAGATGGCACGATCCACAGCAAATCGGAGCACGAGCCGGAGAACGGCGACCACGCTGCAACGCTCTCCAACCTCGGCGTCGATGTTCTGGTCTGCGCCGCCATCTCTCCGGACCTCGAGAAAATGCTGTGGGATAAGGGTGTTGAGGTGATCTCCGACACGTGCGGCCCGGTAGCCATGATCGCCGAAGCGTACGCAAATGGGGACAAGACTCTGCGGCGGTTTCATTCACCCGGCTATTCTGACAGTCGTCGCCGCCACCGTGAGGCTTTCGAAAGGGAGAGGCGTAGATCGAACTAGCCTTTGTCGACCTCGTCACGAATTTCGGTGAGAAGAACGAGCCAGGGAATGGACGCCCGGCTTGGGCCCGCGTGCAAGGCGTATTCCAGGGAAACCCCGGCGCTTCCGGCAGCCGGGTTGTGTGGGCCCAGAGCCGGGTGTCCGATCAAGCCTCGTACCGAATACATCTCCCGAGGTCTGCGAATTGGACATTTGCGAACGCGTGGCTTCCTTTGGAATCCAGCACTCGAAGATCGCGACCGTTGGTGATATCGGCTTCGATGACCTCGAATGGAACTCCATATGCGTTGCGTAGCCGATCCACGTCAATTTCGTGGGCGATGAACTTGTCGATTCCCTTTCGGGACAAGCTCTCGACCAGACCACCGTTTAAGACCGCCTCCTCAGGGAGTGCGACGATCAACGGTTCATACTCAGTGAAAACCAGAAACGCGGTCATGCTGCCTCCTCTCCACCTCGTGCGGCAAATGAGATCTCACAGGGAAGAGAAGCAAGTCTCCTGCCAGATCCATGCGGATGCCATATTCGAGGTGTGGTCCGGCTTTTCTGCCATCACGGGCCTCGAGAAACAGAGCGAATCGCTCGCTCGTGATGCCTTCGACCCGTGCAAATCGCTGTGTTGTTCCCGATGTTCGCCCTCAAATGGAAGACCGAATACTTGTGTTTTCGGGCGATAGATTCCCGCCAACCCAGGGATTTGAACGACCTTTGTGGGCCAAGCGTGACGATGCTCGAGACCCAGCCGCTTTGCGCCATGAGCGTTCGCCCACGGGCATCGATCTTGCTCAACCTCAAACGCGCGGGGTTTACGGATAGTATCCCGGACCAGGGCCGTAAACCGCCGCATCGGAGCAACGGAGGTGATAGAAATGGCGGACCCAACGGATAAGGTGGAGGGAAGTGTTCCCGGGAAGTACTACGTAGATTCCGCGTGCATCGACTGTGACGTTTGTCGAACCACGGCTCCCGACAACTTCGAGGCTAACGAAGACGAGGGGTTCAGCTTCGTCTTCAAACAGCCCGAAAACGAGGAGGAGGAGGAGCAGTGCCGGGATGCATTGGAGTCGTGTCCGGTGGAGGCGATTGGCGATGACGGCGATGAGACGTGATCGTCGGTCGTGCGGATGGCTGTCCAGGATCTTCATATCACCAAGCTCCTGAAAAAATGCGAAGGAAAGAAAGATGGTGTCAGACAAAAAGCCTTGGGTCCTGATCTTGGCCGCAGGCGAGGGAACGCGGGTAAGGTCCCTCACCTTCGACCGGTGGGGTCACCAGGTACCGAAGCAATTCAGCTCGATCGATGGCCGCCAGAGCCTACTGGGTGCGACTCTCGGACGAGCAAAGAGAATCGTGCCCCCGGAGCGGATCGTCGCGATCGTGGCCGCACAACACCGGCAGTGGTGGGAATCCGAGCTCGAGGCCATTTCCGCAGACAACGTGATCGTCCAGCCGGAAAACCGCGGTACTGCGAACGGCATCCTTCTGCCATTACTGTGGATATCACAACGGGAAGATGATGCGACCATCGTCACGCTTCCCTCGGACCACTTCGTTGGTTCGGAAGAGGTACTGGAGGGAGCCGTCAACGAGTGCATCTCAGCCGTCAACCACTCTGACGTCGGAGTCGTGACGTTGGGAGTCAAGCCCGTGTGCCCGGAAACGGAGTACGGTTGGATTGTCCCGTGTCCCCACCAGAGCAGTTGTCCGTACCACGTTTCCTCGTTCCGTGAGAAGCCGGATGCCGAGACGGCGGCGAGTCTCCTCGATCAAGGAGGTCTTCTCAATAGCTTTATTCTGGTCGCCAGATCCAGGTGCCTGTTGGATATGTTCGGGGATCAGCTTCCGGACGTGTCACAGGAGTTCCATCGACGTCTCGCCACCGACGATGCGGACCGATGGGGCCTGCGAAACCTCACCCAGCTTTACCGCTCGCTACCCGTTCTCGACTTTTCGAAGGACCTTCTCGAGAAGACCGCACGAAACCTCTGGGTGTACCCCGTCCCGGCATGCGGCTGGGCTGATCTTGGAACACCGGAACGATTGCTCGGCCACCTCTCGCCCGCCAATAACATCGGTGGCGTAGGAAGCGAAGGGGAATCCCGCTCTCTATCAAGGGGTCTCGAGGCTGCCGGAATCGGTTGAGGTTAACGAATCGTCCAAAAAGCCGTCATTGGCTGTTGCGCCGGAAGGGAAACGTAGTAACGGTCCATGGGGTGACGACGTTCAGGGCCTGTTTGGCGCGAATATTGCTTATCTTACGGATGAGAGGCACCCGTTTAGTAGTGATCGCTCTCGGGGACCGGGTGAGTCCTAGAAACGGGAGCGAAGAGAAGAAGGGAGGATCGAATGGTCAC
>JAOZUP010000437.1 GCA_029938595.1 Thermoanaerobaculales bacterium
AGGCTGGTTGGTGGACTCGCGCTGGCCGCCCTGGCGGTGACTGTGCTGCTGCCCAACGCGGTCCCGCTCGGTTTCGCCGCCGACGATGAGGAAACGTTGCCGCCTGGAATCGTTACCAAGGCAGATCCGAAGACATTCATGGAAGCCGTTGGGAAGATCAACGCCACGCCGGCGTTCTTCGCGGCACTGGCCAAGCAACCCGACCACGGACCAACGATCAACCTCAACTTCCTGCGCTACCGACCGAGGGGTGACGGCTCTCGCTACGGTCTCTACGGTGCTGCGGCTGGGGAAGGGATCGTAGGTGTCGGTGGCGACATCATCTATCACGCCGAGGGCATCACCGACATGAACAAGATCTTTGAACTCAGCGACGAGTGGGATGGAGTCGCCTATGCGATGTACCCCCGCCGTGCTGCCTATCTGCAGCTGCAACGGGATGTCGACTACCAGGAAGCTATCAAGGATCGCGTGGCCGGGAACTACGAACGAATGCTTTACGTGCTCAGCGATGGCGAGGCGATCTACGACGCGGCGGGCTCGATCGCGAACTTCCACGAGACGTGCACCCGTATGGCGGCCACGCCCGACAACGTAGTGATCTCCGAATTCCTCCGCTTCAAGAAGCCGGACGGACGCGCCTCGTATGAGAAGTTCGCCAAGGCATTTCAGCCGATGCTGGAAGCGATCGGGGGCGAGGTCACCCTCTCGGTACGGGCCGAGATGCCGATCGTCTCCGAGGAGTACTGGGATCATTTCGTAAGTTTCACCTTCCCCTCGAAGGAAGCCATGGTGAAGCTCTATCAGAGTGGTAAGTTCAATGAGATCAACGCCAACCGGATCGCGGGGCTCGATGGAACCTTGGCGGTTCTGTCGACTCCCCAGATCATGCCGGCGAAACCGTGTCCGTGAGATTGAAGGTGGGCCAAGGCCTGCCCTACACGGGCCGGTCGGATTCGCAGAGTGGGCGTAGGTGGGCCCAATCCCACCTTCAGAACTCTTCGACCGATGGCGCGAAACGGCCAAAATCAAATCGCGGGAGCCGTTATTGATAATGCTCATATGCGCTAGTACCCAACGAATCGAAAGAGCCGCGCGCAACCGAAGAGTCCGAGGCAACCAGCCCGATTGGAGGATTGGAACATGATCACCGTCAATTCGAGTCAACCGTCGCAAAAGACCCCGGGCCGGCCGATAGCCCGAACAGTACTCGTGACTCTCGCCGCAATGTTGGTGGTGCTGCCGGCATTCGCGCAGGACGGGCCCGCTGGTGAACCCGGCCGCGAGACCGGCACGCCCAACCCGCTGAACAACGTTTACTTCGGCGAGCAGCATCTGCATACAGCGAATTCACCGGATGCCTTCTCCTTCGGCACCCGCAACACGCCGGATGATTCCTATCGCTACTGCAAGGGCGAAGCAGTCAAGAAGATTAACAGTAACTATACGGTGCAAAGGCGTACCCCCTATGACTGGTGCGCGGTCACCGACCATGCGGTTTTTTTCGGGATGTTCCCTTTGATGTTGGACAGCAGCAATCCACTGTCGAAGACGGAGATCGGGAAACTGATTAACGCCGGTGACAGGAAGGATGGCGAAACAGCGTTTAATATGATTTTCGCATCGGTCGCATCCGGCCAGCCGATCGACTACCTGATGGATCCAAAGATCATGAGCTCGGTCTGGGAGGCGCAGAAGGCAGCCGCCAACCGACACAATGACCCCGGCAATTTCACCACACTGATCGCCTTTGAGTGGACCTCGGTGCCGTACAACCAGAATCTTCATCACAACGTATTTTTTAGAGACAACAAGGGACCGGATGTGATCTTCTCCGCCCTGGACTCGGTCAAGCGCGAGGATCTGTGGACCTATCAGGAAGTACAGCGTGGGCTGGGCCACGAAAATTTCTCGATTCCGCACAACTCCAACCTCTCCAACAGCATGATGTTCCCGCCACGGACGACCTACGGCACGCCGATTGACAAAGCGTGGGCCGAGCGCAGCCAGCGCAATTCAGTGGCGGTCGAGATCACCCAGACCAAGGGCACTTCGGAAACCCACCCGGCGCTGTCGCCGAACGATGAGTTCGCGGGATTCGAAACCATGTACAAACACCTGATTGGAACCTCGGGCACAGTCGTCGGCAGAATCGACCACAGCTTTGTTCGCCAGGCGCTGACCGACGGTGTCGGTTTCGAGGAAATGATCGGCGCCAACCCCTGGAAGTTAGGTATCGTCGGGGGCGCTGACTCGCATACCGCCTTTTCGGTCAACGAGGAGTTCAACTACACCGGCAGCAGCGGCGGGCTTGACGATACACCGAAAACCCGCCTCAACAACGTCATGATGGTCTCGGGTGAGCCGGGGCTGAAGTGGTCCACGTCGGGCACCACCGCCGTCTGGGCGCCGGAAAACACCCGCACGGCAATCTTTGACGGCATCAAGCGCAAGGAGACCTATGGTACTTCCGGCACGCTCATCCGCCTGCGCTTCTTTGGCGGCTGGGATTATCCGGAAGACCTTGTGAAGGACAGCGACTTCGTCAAGCAGGCGTATGACTATGGCGTCCCGATGGGCCAGGATTTGCCGGCCCTGCCGTCCGGCGCCAAGGCGCCGACCTTTGCTGTCTGGGCATTGAAGGACCCGGAAAGCGGAAATCTCGACCGAATCCAGATCATCAAGGGCTGGTACAGGGCGGATGGCCAGCCTCAAGAGAAGGTCTATGACGTGGTCTGGTCTGACGGCCGCAAGATTGATCAAACCACCGGAAAAGTGCCGGCCGTCGGCAACACCGTCAACATCAGAAAAGCAACGTATACGAATAGCATCGGTGACTCGCAGCTTTCGGTCGTCTGGAAGGATCCGGACTTCGACCCGGCGCAGCACGCGGTCTACTACGCCCGCGTGATCGAGATCCCGACCCCGCGCTGGACGACGTATGATGCGGCAAAGTTGGGCGTCGAGCCACCCGAGAGTGTCCCTGCGACCCTCCAGGAGCGCGCCTGGTCGTCGCCGATTTGGTACACACCGCCCGAGGAGCTGATCACGAGGCCGCCCTTCTACCCCGGCCTGCAGCAGATTCTGCCATGAAATGAGCAGCAACATGAGCCTCTTGAAAAATTCAGGAGCAGAGCGGGCGGGGATAAACCCCGCCCCTACGGAAACACATGTAGGGGAGGGGTTTATCCCCTCCCAGCCGAATTGTCGTTTCGTCGACAAAACGCCCTCATAGGGATTTTTGCACGAGGTTCACATCAAAACCAAGCATATGAGGAACGAGAAAAGGAGGGGCAAGATCATGAGGAACACGACTGTTGCGATCAGGACCGTATCGATGATGGCGCTCGTGCTGGCCGGGCTGTGTTTGACCGCCGGCACGGCCGACGCACAGGGCACAAAGCCCAACATCCTCGTGATCATGGGCGATGACATCGGGTACGCCAACATCAGTG
>JAOZUP010000081.1 GCA_029938595.1 Thermoanaerobaculales bacterium
GCGCCCGCCACACCCCATGCTCGAAGACCGCTTCGAAGCGATAGGGGCAGGCCAGATAATCAAATCCGAGATTGGGAAAGTCGAGATCGACCGTGTCACGCTCACCGAGGAAGTAGTATCGTGGCTTCACCATGCAATCCTCCTATGTGCGGTTGGTCGGCCGGGTGTTTGGCGCGAAGTGCCGGTTACGGTCACCCGCCACAGGATACTCCCTCCCGGGAGGTTTTCGCCACTCGACAGCATCCGCGGTTTGGGCGAGAATTGACGCCATCGAGGAGGCGCGCCGATTTCAGGTAGGACAGGGTGTCACCCTCGGAGGACAAAATGGCACGAGCGCGGGGCCTGAGACCGGGTAACAATTTGGCATCAAGTTTGCTATTGAATGTCGAGACCATGATGAAAGGGGTCAAGATGAAAACGACAGTACCCAAAGCAGTATTAGCGGCGATGGCGACTCTTGGATTGTTGGTGACCTTCACAGGTTGTTCGACCGCAACTCCGACCGACACCCCGGGTGTGGACAGCATGGGCCAGTACGTTCTCAAGCAGTTCGGACCTGAGCTGTGGACGGTTCTCGGTTACCGTTTCGCGAATTCTCAGCTTGGTGACGAGTGGATGATCCTCGAGATTGGTCTGAGTTCGCCGAACGGGCAGTCCGCCAAGGTGACCAGGGAAGACATATTCCTGCTCTCACCCTCCGGGAACAGAATACCGCTTGCCACCCAGAAACAGTTCAACGAGGCGTGGGGGTCACTGCGACCGGTCATTGAGAGGGCGAACGTCAACCGGGATCCGCTCGAATATTTTCCTCCGAGCCGGATCGAGTGTGCGATCCAATTCTTCGTCACGCCGGGCCAGGGGGTGTCGTTCGACGAGGTGACGGTCAACGACAGGCGAGGATGCTTCGGACGGCTTTTCATTGATGTGCCGGGCGGTATCCAGGCGGGGCGCTGGACCCTGGGCATCGACCTCGAGGAGAGCGAAATCCGCATTCCCTTCGAACTCGGGGAGTAGGACGCCCAGAGCCCAGTAATCAGTGATCAGTAATCAGTGATCGGTTTTCGGCATGACTGATGACTGATCACTAGATCACTGATCACTTCGGCGTGTGGGCTACGGGAAGATTCCCCGATCGAGGTAGGCGATTGCGATTTTGTCGATGGCGCTGATCATCGATGCCGTCCGGAGGTCGATGTCCTCGCCACGGCCCTTCTTGATCTCCCGGATCTCATGGTAGGCCTTGATCATCGTCTCTTCGAGACCCGAGTTGACAAGGTCGATCTCCTCGGCGCCGTGTGCGAAGTCGCTGATCTCGCCTTCGCTGAACGAGGTCCCGGTGGCGTGCTCGATTGCGTTGAGAATCTGGCGCGCGGCATTTTCTTCGAAGCGTTTCTCCATGCGTCCGAATCGCACGTGCTGGAGGTTCTTGAGCCACTCGAAGTAGGAGACAGTGACCCCGCCGGCGTTGATGTAGGCGTCGGGGATCACCGTGACCCCCCGCTGGTGCAGCGATTCACTGGCGTCCGCGGTGATCGGGCCGTTGGCTGCTTCGCCGATGATCTTGGCCTTGATGCGGGGCGCGTTTTCCATGGTGATGGCATTCTCGAGCGCCGCCGGCACCAATATGTCGCAGTCCAGCTCGAGACCGGCGTCGCGGTGCTCGAGGTTTTGTGCGCCCTCGAAATCGAGGAGCGAGCCGGTCTCCTTGCGATGCGCCATCAGATCCTCGACGTGGATGCCGTCGGGTTTGGAGATCGCGCCCTCGTACTCGACGAGGCCAACGATCACTGCGCCGCCCTCTTCTTCGAGGAACTTCGCGGCGTGGTAGCCGACATTACCGAGGCCCTGCACAACGACCCGCTTCCCCTCCAAACCAGGTGACAGATCGAGGGGGCGCATGTCCCGGCCGTGGCTGCAGACCTCGCGGAGGGCATAGAACACACCGCGGCCGGTCGCTTCCGTTCGGCCCTGGATGCCACCCTGTGAGACCGGTTTTGCCGTCACGCAGCCCAGGGCGTTGATGTCCTGCGGGGCAAGGGTCGCGTAGGTGTCGGCGATCCATGCCATCTCGCGCGAGCTGGTGGCAAAATCGGGAGCGGGCACATCGAGTCCAGGGCCGATGAAGTTCTTCTTGAAGAGCTCGAAGGTGAAACGCCGGGTGATGCGCTCGAGCTCGCCCACCGAGTACTCGTGGGCCGAGATCTTGACCCCGCCCTTGGCACCGCCAAAGGGAACGTCGACGATCGCGCACTTGTAGGTCATGAGAGCGGCCAGCGCCTTGACCTCGTCCTCGTTAACCATCGCCGCATAGCGGATGCCGCCCTTGGTCGGCAGCTTGTGCTGGCTGTGCTCGGCGCGCCAGGCCTGCATCACCTCGATCGTTCCGTCATCCTTTTTGAGCGGAAAGGTAAAGTGGATGACGCTGTTGATCGCCTTGATCTGTTCCAGGATGCCGCACGGGTGGTCGGTGAGCGCCGCAGCGCGGTCGAAGTTTGTGTTGACCTGGTCGAAGAAGCTGATGGTGTTCGTCACTGAAACCCCCGGAGTTATTGTTTGTCCGGCGATCTTAGCACCTTCGGATAGCGGTTAAGAATGGAGCTGGGGAGTCAATCGTGACCGCTTCCGTCAGAGCTCGCGGTCTAGGACGGTGATTCCCTTCACCACCCTGCACACGTGCACGGCAAAGTCGTCGGCGTAGGCTGGATGACTCCTGGGATAGCCGGTTCGGACGGCGGTTTCGAGGGCCTCCACGCTGTCTGTGAGAACCAGGGCGCCGGCGGCGCCTTTGTCGCCACCCCCCAGCATCCGCTCTCCCAGGACGCCGGGAACGGTGCGCGCGATATCGCACATGGTCTCCAGCTCGGGCCCGGAAATCTTGTAGTCGTCGCGCAGACCGATGCCATCCTCACGGAAAACCTGGCCGACGGTTTCCACGTCCCCGGTCTTCCATGCCTCGAGCATCGTCGAGAATCGCTTCTGAGCGTTGAAGATATAGGTTAACCGATCGCAATGCCCCGGATGACTTTCGGCGTACCTCTCGAGGATTCGATCATAGAACTCCTGTGATCGCACGTCGCCGAGCAGGGAGATGCCGAATTCCGGGCCGAGCATTTCTGCAAACTCATCGCATTCTGCGCGGCGGATCCGATAGGTCGACTTCTCGAGGCCGGGGCGCACGGTGCCCGTGTCGAGCCCAACGAGGCGAAAATCCAATGCGTCCTGTCCGAGCGGTACATAGCTGACCGAGTGGTTTCTGGGGTCGTAGTGGGTTCCCATATCCTCCTTGGCGAATAGGATCATGATCTGGTCGAGCTGGCCGCACGGCGATCCGATGTAGTCGTTTTCGACCGCTTGCGCGAGGTCGACGACGCGCAAGGGATCGTCGATCTCGATCTCGTTGGCGTCCAACAGGGACAGGATGAGGTTCAGGGTGAGCGACGCCGAACGCGACATTCCTCCCCCTGGGATATTGCCGCGAAGAACAACGTCGACTCCACGTGAGAGAGCGATGCCTCCACGCCGGAGGACGTGATCCACGCCGTAGGGGAACCGGCCCCAGGTGTCGGCGATCTCGGAGCTTTGCGGCGAAGGCACGGTGCCTGGTTCGAAGGAAATCACCCCATCACCAGGGAAGTTTCCGCTGAACAACCGCACGAGACCGGTGTCGTTCGGTTTATAGGCGAGCCAAATAAACCGGTCGGTACCCACTCCGAAGAGCTCGGTACCGTTGTAATCGCCATGCTCGACTCCGAGGCAGAACCGGGAGGACGAACGACGGATGGTGCCGCCGGCGACATCCAGCCCTGATTCGGCAGCAAGTCGGCCGAGCTCGTCGATTGCGCCGTGGTTATAGTGAGCATGGGTCACGTCGTTGGTTCCCGATTCGTCTACCAGAAGATTGCGTACAAGATCAGGGTCAGGACTATCACCGCGATGCCGAAGACCTTGGTCCGCTGATCGGTCCGCATGTCCATGTCTTCGTTCACAGGAAGGGTGACCGGTGCGGGCAGCGGTTTCAGCAGGGTCATGAGCGTCAGCACAGCGAGGATCACAAAGAAGCAGATTGCCATGCGATTCAAAAAGGCGATGTTCGGTGTGAAATATTTGAGTGCGCCGTAGAGGACCGGGTTGATGATCAGACCCACGGTTCCGCAGGCCCGGGGTGCACGGTGGACCAGCACGCCAAACAGGAAGATTGAGAGAATGCCGGGACTGATGAACCCCTGGAACTCCTGGATGAAGGTGAAGATGCCGCCGAACTTCGGATTGTCCAATCTGGGTGCTATCAACATGGCAATGAAGACGAAGGCGACCACGCAGATCCGGCCGACCGAAACGAGCTCGAACTGCGAGGGGTTCTTCTTGATCTTACGGTAGATGTCCATGGCGAAGATCGTTGACGACGAGTTCAGCATTGACGCCAGCGAGCTCACCACGGCGCCGAAGATCGCCGCCAGCACGAAGCCTTTGAGGCCGGTCCCAGCCGGCAGCAAGTTCTTGATTAGGACGGGGAAGGCCGCGTCGTAGTCGCGCAGCACCAACTCGTGGACCGCGCCTTTTCCGACACCACCGCTCTTCTGCCCCAGCACGGCCCTGTTGCCGTCGAGAATGCTCTGTGGGTCGATCAGCCCTGCCGGCTCTGCAATACCCAGTTGTTTCGCGTTGTGGACCACGATTCGCCTCGCGTCGACAGGATGACCGGAGGCAAAGATCTCGCTGAACCGAAGAAGAACCATGCCGCGAGGGGGATCCGTCCTTGCGGCGTCGAGCCTTTTGTTGATGGCCTTGATGTCATTGACGAAGAGCGGTTCGTTGGGGTCGGGTTTGACCTCGTCGGAGAGTTCCATGTACAGGTCCGGGGCGAAGGTGGCGATGGCCTTGGCGTTCTTGACGATGGCGGCGGTCTCCAGATCCGAGGTGAAGAGGTTGAAGGCGAGGATGCCGGGGATCACGACGACAAATGGGATCAAGAGCTTCAGAAAGGCCGCAAACACCACGCCCCGCTGACCTTCGGCGAGAGACTTGGAACCCAGCGTCCGCTGGGTGATGTACTGGTTGAGGCCCCAGTAGAAGAAGTTGGGGATCCACAGACCGACCACCAGTGCCGTCCACGGGATCTCGGGGTCGTCGGGCGGGCGGACCATGTGGAGCTTGCCCGCCTGCCAGTCACCAGCGTTCAATAGCTGCAGACGCTCAATCGCACCGGCGTCCGCTAACTGGGCCGGGTCGACCGATGTCGTCGCAGTCGCCGCGAGGGCCGCCGGGTCCGCGTTGCCGAGGAGCTTCATCGCCAGATAGGCGATGATGGCGCCGCCGACGATCAGTGCGGTGCCCTGGATCAGATCGGCCCAGGCACAGGCTTTGAGACCGCCGGCGAAAACGTAGACAGCGGCCAGCGAACCGATAATCCAACAACCGACCGTAATGCTCCCGAGATCCAACCCGAAGAGGGCCTGCCCCTGGAAGTTGACGGTGATCACTTTGGCTCCGGAGTAGATGACCGACGCTGTGGGCACTCCGACGAGGATGATCAGCGTCGAGATCGCCATCACTATGCGGGCGAACGGGTTGTAGCGGTACTCGAGAAACTCGGGAATCGTGAAGATGCCGCTTCGCAAAAAGGTGGGAACAAAGAGGAAGGCGACGACGACCAGGGTGATGGCGGCCATCCACTCGTAGCTGGCGATAGCCATTCCCAACCAATCCGCAGCCTTGCCGCTCATGCCGACGAACTGCTCGGTGGAGATGTTGGCCGCGATCAAGCTGAAGCCGACCAGCCACCAGGTCAGACCGCGGCCGGCGAGGAAGTAATCGCGGGCGCCATGCTCGCTGTGGATCTCCTCACCCCGGCTCTGCCAGAGGCCGATTCCGATGACGACAACCACGAAGATGACAAAGACCAGAATGTCGATGATTCCTACACCCACGGTGCCTCCCCCTTACGCGCCCGTCGAACGATCATGAATCGGTGGCCGCTGATCGTCAACGAACGGCAGTGCGTGGATAAATCCTTCATCGGGCCAAAAACCGGTAGATGGACGTCGTCTCGTGGACATCGTCCGGCCGGAGCATCGTGGTCGGGAATTCCGGCCGGTTGGGCGAGTCCGGAAAGTGCTGGGTTTCCAGACACAAGGCGCAACGGCGTCCGTAGGCCTTGCCCTCTTTTCCGGTGAGACTCCCATCCAAGAAGTTCCCCGAATAGAGCTGCACGCCGGGCTCGCTGGTGACCACCTCCATCACTCGACCGGTGGTTGGGTCGAAGACCCTGGCCGCAAACGACGGGTCCGTGTCTGGCTTGTTCAGAATCCAATTGTGGTCGTAGCCGTCCCCGAATTGAAGCTGCTCATCGTCGTCCTCGATCCGCGTACCGATGGCATGTGGTGTGCGGAAATCCATCGGCGTGCCCTCGACCTCGCGGATCTCACCGGTGGGAATGAGCCCCTCGTCTACGGGTGTGAAGTGATCCGCGTTGACCAGCATCTCGTGACTCAGAATGTCTCTGCCGCCCGGACCGGACAGGTTGAAGTATGAGTGGTTGGTCAGGTTGACGTGGGTCGGCTTGTCGGTTGTGGCCCGATAGTCGATTCGAAGCTCGTTTTCGTGGGTCAAGGTGTAATCAACGGTCACATCGAGCCGCCCCGGGTATCCCTCCTCACCGTCCGCACTGACACAGGTCAACCGTAGTTGAGGACCTTCGGGGCGAGATCGTGGCCGCGCCGACCATAGTGCTTTGTCGAAGCCCGCGATCCCGCCGTGCAGGTGGTTGCCGCTGTTGTTCCGGGCGAGATCGTAGGTCTGGTCGTCAAGGGTGAACGTTCCCTTGCCGATGCGATTCGCATATCGCCCGATGACGGCCCCAAGATAGGGGTGCCCCGCCAGGTAATCATCGAGATTGTCGAAACCGAGGACGACATCGGCAAAAACTCCGTTTCGATCGGGGGCAGTCAACGAGACGATGATGCCGCCGTAGGTCGTGATAGACGCCTGCATGCCGTTGTCGTTTGTCAGGAGGTAGAGGTCGACACCACGACCGTCGGCCAAAGTGCCAAACGGTTTCTCGATGATGGCGGCGGTTGGAGTATGCAAACTCATCGTCAAGACCGACCTGATGATAACCGCCTCGTTGCGCGACACCGGTGCATGAGACGGCCCACTACCGGGTAAGGGAATTCCCGTTTTCTGACCTTAGACACAGATGAGAGCCTATCAGTGTTTCTTTGTTTTTCATCGATTTTTCTTCAATTTCTTTTGAAACCAACGTGGCCGAAATGCAACGCTGTGGCCCCGCGAGGCGCATCGGGTGCAACCTTGGAATGGGGCAGAGGTACGAGGAGATGTAACAATAATAAGTATCATTAAAGGTTTCATCGACCATTTCGAAAGGTACGATCGCTCGAAAACCCGTGTTGGGCGGCATATCTGAAGATTTTGCCGCGCTGCCCCTTGCGCTTTTCAATATTTGGGATTATCTTTTATTTCTTAAGGGACATTGATGCTGACCACGGATCACCCAGTCGCTCTCAAGGCCGCCCTGAGACACGACACGATTCGGCGTGCCATCGAAGTCAACGGCCGGGTCAGTATCGCCGACCTCAAGGATCGACTCGGCGTGTCCGAGGTCACGATTCGCGAAGATCTCAAGTATCTCGAAAGCAGGGGTGTGCTGACCCGGGTGCGAGGTGGCGCGGTGGTGGTGCGAAACGGCGCCATGGAGATGTCGCTCGAAGAGACCAGCACCACGAACCACGGCGAGAAGATGGCCATCGGCTTGCACGCTGCTTCCATGGTCGAGAACGGCCAGACCATCATCATCGATGTCGGCAGCACCACCACCGAGCTGGCAAAGGCCCTCTCGCCGAATTTGGCTCGAGTCGTGGTCATCACGAATGGTCTGAATATCGCCCTCATCCTCGAGGCGCTCCCCGGGGTGTCGGTGATCGTCACCGGAGGCACCCTGCGTCCCCTTCAGCACTCACTGGTCGCACCCATGGGGACCCTGCTTCTCGATCAACTCAAGGCGGACGTGGCATTCCTGGGCTGCAACGGCGTCGATCCGACCCGTGGATTCACCAACACCAACATCGCCGAGGCCGAAATCAAACAGGCAATGGTGAAGTCAGCTGGGAAGACGGTCTTTCTGGCCGACCACAACAAGATTGGCGAGGTGGCATCGGCCTTTGTGACCGATATTTCAGGCGCGGATCTGTTGATCACCGATGACGCTGCGGATGCATCGGTGCTCGGAAACCTGAGAGGGGACGGGCTGGCCATCGAGGTGGTCCGTTCGAGGATTCAATGAGCGATGGATTGGGAAGATCGAACCGGAGGAGGTTCACCATGACCAGAGGGAAATGGATCGGCGTTGCGTTTGTCCTGTTCTTGCTGTTATTCAGTGGATCAGCCTGGGCCCAGATCACGGGCAGCATCCGTGGAAGGACCGTCGACTCCGACGGGCAAATCCTGCCGGGGGTCACCGTCGTCGTCACCGGCGAGATCCTCGGCTCGGCCCAGCGGACCACCGTCACGAGCCCTTCCGGTGGCTTTCAGTTTGTGGCGTTGCCGATCGGCACCTACACTGTGATGGCCAGCCTCGTCGGGTTTCAAACGCAGGCGGCCGAGGAGGTGAGGGTCGCCATCGGCAAGGTGACGACAGTCGACTTCATCATGCCGGAAGCGTTCTCCGATGAGATCACGGTGATCGCCGAGACGCCGCTCGTCGACGTGGCGAGCCCCAGCTTCGTTGCGGCCTACGATGCCGATACGATCAAGGACCTGCCGACCAGGGGCAACTTCTACGACACGCTCGCGGTGTTTCCGGGAGTGGCCACGGACCGCGAGAGTATTTTCCTCCTCACGGCCTTCGGCTCGGACGTGCAGTCGAATCAGTGGAACATCGACGGTCTCGACAGCACCTCGCCGGAGAGCGGCGATCTCTACTGGTCGATGAACGACGAGCTGATCGCCGAGCTCCAGATGCTCGGAACCGGCGCCGGCGCCGAGTACGGCAGTATGCTTGGAACCGCGTTCAACGTCGTCACCAAGTCGGGCACCAATCAGTTCCACGGCTCGGGGGTTCTCGACCACTGGGTCCCCGGCCTGACCGACACAAACGCAACGGAAGAGGACGCGCCGGAAGGGGCGCAGACCTATCGGCTCGATCATCACAACAATCTGGTCTTTACCCTGGGTGGTCCGATCGTCAAAGACACGCTGTGGTTCTTCGCAGCAACGGAGTGGGGGCGTTTCCTGGCCTTCTGGCCGTACCAAGAGGATCTCCCCGAGCAGAAGGAGACCACCTGGGACAACTACGATCTTAAGCTCACCGCGCAGTTCGGCAACAACCACCGCCTCAACTTGCGGTTCGGTGACCACGACTACGTGGCCCCGTGGGCGGGCGACGTGTACTCCGAAATAACGACCTGGGGGCAGCAAAACGACCACACCAAGATGTTGGGTCTGGATTACAATGCTGTCCTCGGCGACAAGACCTTTCTCGAGGTGAAGGCGGGCGGTTGGCGAGGCGACAGCTGGTCGGGACCCCAGTACCCGAGCGATGAGCCGGCGTTCGTCGACATGAGCGTCGATCCTTGGAGGTACTTCGGTGGGACCTATTGGAACTGGACATGGGAGCCGAAGACTGACGACGCCGCGGTCATCCTCACGCAGCACGCCGACGACTTCCTCAAGGGCAACCACACCTTCCGCTTCGGCGTCCAGTACAAGAAGGGTGGCGGTGTCACCAAGTTGTTCGACCAGAGCTACTACTACCAGGCGGAGGGATACTACTACGACTACTACAACTACGAATACGCCTACTATATCTGGCAGGGCAAGTACCTCCAAACGCCGTACTACTACGGTGCGGAATCGGAGACCCTCGGCGCTTTCGTCACCGACAGCTGGGAAGTTTCCCCCAGGCTGACCCTCAATATCGGGGTGCGTTATGACAACCATGACGCCTGGATTCCCGGCTTCCCCCGCCTCGACATGGACGCAAATCCAACCGATGAGATCATCGAGGGCCGTGACGTGGCCACCTGGAGCTACGTCGATCCGCGCTTCGGCTTTGCCTGGCAGCCGACCGGCGACGGCAAGACCGTCATCCGCGGCTCGATCGGGCGCTTCCACGCGGGAGTCGTGTCCGGCCAGTGGTACTCGCCACCGCCCGAAGCGCCGACGGGAAATTCGTACTGGCTCAACGGGGACGGTGAGTGGGAGTGGTTTTGGTCATGGCCGCCCAGTCCCGACGCCTTACTGGTCGATGGTACCGAGCTCGCTGAGACCTGGGAGTACACCCTCGGGGTGGAGCACCAGGTGGGCGCGACCAGCACGTTCGGCGTACAGGCGGTCTACAAGAAGACCGAGAACCTCATAGGCTGGTACCTCCTCGACGACGCGGAGTATGAAACTTTCACCTACACCGACCCCTGGACCGAACAGGAGTTCGTGCTCCGCGACTACGGCGGGTATGGGCCGACACGGATGAAGGGCAACACCTCCGGGCCTGGAGCGAACGGCGGCGAGCGTCCGTACGAGCAGGAATACCAGGGATTGATTCTGACCTACAAGAAACGGTTCAGCAATAACTGGGACATGTTCGCCTCCTACACCTACTCCAAGTCGGAGGGCCTGAACCCGACCTTCCTGGACTGGGGCAGCCAGGGCTATGTCATGTACGGGATGCGGAATGAGTCTGATCCCAACAGCCACATCAACGCTTACAAGTCTCTCAACGCCGACCGCCGGCACATGTTCCGGGTGGTAGCGAACTACATGGCTCCGTGGCAAATCAAGTTCAGCACCGTGGCCAATTTTCAGACCGGTCGCCCTTACGACCGTTACAAGTACGTCCAGTTGCCGGACTCCTGGCAAACGACCCAGATCATCGCCGAACCGGCCAGCTACGATCAGCGATACCCGGACCAGTTGATCTGGGATCTCGGCATCGGCAAGCACTTCAGTCTCGGCAAGGATTCGATCCTCAGCGTCGACCTGCAGATTCTCAACCTGCTCAACGACGATGCGGTCGAGGGCTGGAGGACCCGCGAGTTCAATCCCGACGAAAATCCTGTACCCAGCCTCTGGGTCCTGCCGCGGCGGGCCGAGCTGCGGCTGAGGTTCCAGTTCTGACGGAGGGCATCGAGAGAACGAGCCCGCTTCGGCGGGCTCGTCTTTTTTCTGGATCGATGAACCGGATGCAGAGTCGGGGTATTGAAGAGACGAAGGCAATGTTTCGAATCTGAACGGAGGGGCGACGTGACCTGGATGAAGACTCGGATTGCGGTAACGATGGTGGCACTGATCGGCGCGGCGGCGGTTGGCTTCGGCGAAGCCCCCGTGCCTGAGATGCACCCGGACTGGGAAAACCCGCAGTTGATCGGGCGCAACAAGGAGACGCCCCGTGCCACAGCACCACCATTTGCCGACGCCGAGAGCGCGTTGGCGGGAGATGCATCCGCATCCCCCTGGACCGTGTCCCTAAACGGCAAGTGGAGCTTCAACTGGTCCCAAAACCCGGCCCAGCGGCCGACGGAGTTCTTCCGTCCGGATTTCGATGTCAGTGGGTGGGGCACGATCCCGGTGCCTGCCAACTGGCAGCTCCACGGCTACGGCTATCCGATCTACACCAATGTCCGCTACCCCTGGGGCGACCCCGATCCACCGCGCGTTCCGCACGACTTCAACCCGGTTGGCTCGTACCGGCGCACCTTCACGGTGCCGGAGGATTGGGCCGGAAGACAGATCTACCTCAGCTTCGGTGGTGTCAGCTCGGCCTTCTACCTGTGGGTCAACGGGCAGGAGGTCGGCTACAGCCAGGGTAGTCGTACGCCGGCGGAGTTCAACATCACCGATTTTCTGGTGCCCGGCGAGAACGTGGTCGCGCTCGAGGTCTATCGCTACTCGGACGGCTCTTACCTCGAGTGCCAGGACTTCTGGCGCATCAGCGGCATCTTCCGCGATGTCTCGCTGTACTCGTGGGACGACCTCCACATCCGCGATTTCCAGGTCCACACCGATCTCGATCCGAGCTACGAAAACGCGGACTTCGGCATCGACGTGTGGGTCCGCAATCTTGGTGAGGACGATCGACCATTCAGCGTCGAAGCCCAGCTTTTCGATGCCGACGATCAGCCGGTCTTCGATCGTCTCACCGCGTCAGCCTCGGCAGCCGCCGATGGTGAGGTCAAGGTCCGACTCGACCGTCAGGTCAGCGATCCGCCGAAGTGGTCGGCCGAGGAGCCCAACCTCTTCCGCCTGGTCGTGACGCTCAGGGACACGGATGGCGCGG
>JAOZUP010000438.1 GCA_029938595.1 Thermoanaerobaculales bacterium
CCCTTGAGGCGCACCACCCGCTTGCCGGCACGGGCCAGGCGGACCAGGAGAGCGTTGATCTCTTCCTGGGGCACCGGGTGGCTGCCGGCTGTCTTTCCGACCGGGTGGAGATCCACTTCGGGCGGCAGATCACAGGGCAGTGCGGGCGCCGCGAGCCGGTCATAGACCACCGCATCCGCCTCGAGGAGGCGTTGCCGACCGCGTAACGTGAGCAGACCGGGACAACCCGGACCGGCGCCGACCAACGACACCAGCGCGCCTTCAAGCCCGTCACCTCCCGCCGGAACTTCCTCGACCTCCAACCCCTCGGACGCGCGATGATCGACCGGCGCTCCGAGCCAATCCTGCTCTTCCGCGGCCGTCGGTACCCGTGCGGTGAGTCGATCGGGATCCACGGTGGAATCGAAGAACCGGTCGTAGAGCGCCACCTCGCGAGCGCGCGGCGCGCCCAGCCCCCGTACGGCGCCGCGGTAGCGCGCGGCGGCCGACAACCACTCCCCCCACTCCGCACCGAAGCGTCGTTCGAGGAGCTGGCGCAGACGACGCACAACAAACGGTGCCTCGCCGGCCGACCCGATGGCGATCTGGAGGGGACCACGCCGAACCCGCGCCGGTAGGTGGAAAGAGCACAGCTCGGGGTCGTCGGCAACGTTTGACCACACGCTGGCCTCCTCGGCGTCGCGAAACACCGTCGCGTTGGTCTCCCGGTCGTCGGTGGCTGCGAAAACGAGAGCCCAACCGTCGTTGGCATCCCCACGGTAAGGACGTCTTTCGAGATCAATTTCCCCTCGATCAGCCATCTCGGTCAGTGGCTCCACGACCTCGGGCGCCACGACCGTGACCCGCGCCCCCTCCTCGACCAGACCTTGCACCTTGCGCAAGGCAACGCCACCCCCTCCCACAACCAGACAGCGACGGTCCTTGACCTCAAGAGTGACGGGATACAAAGGCCCTCCAAATGCCACGCACCGATGTAACGCGCGCGTAACATGGAGTGTACCACCGAGAGACGAGGGAGCAAGGGATTAGGGGAGCTGAGGAGCAGCTGAAACGGGCACTTCCTCCGAATGGGGGAACACGAATTAGGAGTTAGGAATTAGGAATTCCATCCCATCCTCCCAGTGAGATTCGAATGTCGAGGGTGGGTGAGCGGCATTCCTAATTCCTAATTCCTCATTCCTAATTCCGCGATCAGCCCTCTGGACTGAGCGCGCGGACCCGCCAGCTGACGCCACCGCCGAGGTAGCGGGCCCGGGTGCCCCTTTGAGCCAGCCACCGCACGACTTCAGCCGAGCGAGTTCCGTGGGCGCAGGCGACAACGAGTGGACCTTCCGGGATCTCCCCGGCACGGTCACGGACTTCGCTGACCTCGATCTCGATCAACCGGCCGGCGTTTAGGGGGCGTTCCTCGCGCTCCTCCGGCACTCGAACGTCGAGCACCATGGTTGTCTCGAGATCGGTCAGTGGCGACATCATGTCGATGCCCTCGGTTTGATTCTCGGCAGCAAATGCCAGCACCGCCAGGGGCTCGATGGCCGGAGCGTAAGGCGGCGCGTAGGGGTGTTCGATCCGCGTGAACTCATCGATGGTGGCGCCACGGAGGACGAGCTGGGAGGCGACGTCGATCCTCTTGGCAACCTCCCCCTCTTCTCCGACACCCTGGACGCCGAGGACGCGGCGGGTCGAAGGGTCATAGACCATGGTGAGGAGGATGAGCTGTGCTTCTGGCCAGTAGTGGGCTCGGTCCTCGGTGCTGATCCAGGCACTGCGCACGCCGAGGCCATCGCCCGCGAGACGTGCCGCGGTGCATCCGACTGCCGCCACGTTGAGGTCGAAGACCTTGACCGCGGTCGCGCCCGCAACCGGCCCGAAGGCATCGTCGCGGCCGGCGAGAATGTTCGCCAAGACTCGGCCCTGGCGGTTGGCCAACGAGCCGAGCGGCAGATACGCCGGCCCTCCGGTCACCACATGGCGAACCTCCACGCAGTCGCCCGCCGCCCACACATGCGGCACCGAGGTGGCGAGGCGTTCATCGACGCGGATCGCGCGGGTCGGACCGAGGGCCGCACCGGCGGCGGTTGCGAGATCGACCTGCGGCAGCACGCCGACGGCTGCCACAACGGCGTCCGCGCGAACTCGTTCCGATCCGACAGCGACCGACACGCCCTCATCGTCGGCAGATATCTCAGCCACAGCCGAACCGGTCAGCACCCGCACGCCGTTTTTCTCCATGTGCTTGCGCACGACCGCGCCGAGCTCGGGGTCGAGGATCTCGGGCAGTGGGGTGGGCGCGGCCTCGATCAGGGTCACCTCGGCACCCCACAGGCTGCGAAAGGCCTCGGCCAGCTCGCAACCGACGAGACCGGCGCCGACCACCGCTACGTGGTCGATCTCGCCGTGCATGAGGCCGATCTTCAGGGGCTTCACGTCGTCCCACACGTGGAAGGTGTGGATCCGCGGGTCATCCGGGAGATCGGGGAGCCGGCGAGGCGACGCTCCGGTCGCAATCACCAGCTCGTCCCACTCGAGCTCGCGCTCCCCCTCGGGACCCTCGATGTGAAGAGTCCCCGCCTGGGTATCTACCGCTGTCGCCCGCCACGGCGCCAGCACCTCGACGCCCTTGACCGCCGCGAAGTAGTCGGCGTCGCGGTCGACTCCGTAGACGGTGCGTCGCAGCGCCGCCAATTCATCGATGTCCCCGGAGAGCACGTAGGGCAGACCGCAGGCGCCGTACGAGAAGACCTCCTTGGCCTCCACCACCGTGATTGACCAATCGGGCTGCAAACGCTGCAACCGGCATGCACAGCGCAACCCGGCGGCGGAAGCACCAACGATGACAATTCGCTTCGTCTGAAATTCCATGCGTACTCCCTTTCCCGCGCGAGTCATCTATGCCGCAGCCGCAATCTGTCGCCCCCTTCGGGGGCTTTTGGGTGTTGTGAGGCCTGGTACCTGGGGCTCACGCCCCAGGCTATGTATCTGTCGCGCCTTCGGCGCTTGGTCAAATCTCCGATCCTCATTTCGCTCCCTCAAATCCCCACAGATTCTTTCTCGTGGGTTTATCCGGGCACGCCTCGTGAGGCGCTGATTACCGACGACAAACAACCAAAAAACCCCCACCCCGGCTTGACGCCAAAGGGGTGGGGGCATTCCTCATTCCTAATTCCGAATTCCTAATTCGCCTTCAGCTGTCCTCTGACCTCGAGCGCGATCTTGTACAACCCGGTGAGAATCAGGCAACCGATGGCGTAGATCGCGATGCTGATCATGAGCTCTGGAGCTGTCGGCCAGTAGTGGACGACCTTGCCGAGCGGGTTCGGCACGAAACCGGCAATCACCATGCCCAGGCCCTTGTCGATCCACAGCGAGAGGACCACCGCCACACAGCCGAAGCGCAGCCAGTTGTAATTGCCGCGGGTCTTGGGGTTGATCAGCACGATCAGCGA
>JAOZUP010000439.1 GCA_029938595.1 Thermoanaerobaculales bacterium
TTCATCGGCTTCCCAACGATGGACCCGCTGCGCAAGGACCCGAGGTTCAAGCGCGTCCGCGAGCGCCTCGGAATTCCCAGCGAAAATTAGGAATTAGGAATTCGGAATTCGGAATTCGGAATTTCCGCCCAACCTCCCACCGAATGGTGCGGCGGAGGTGCCATTTTTGACATTGTTTGAGCCTGGACCTTCCTGCGTAGAGGGTGCCAAGGGCAATCAATGTCAAAGGTGGCACCTCTCGGGAAGCGCGTGTGGAAACGGGTCGCGAGGCAGCTTGCCTGATTTCAGCTTGGCGTTCCTCGTCCAGAAAGTTCCTCGTCCAGCCGGCTCTCGAAGAGCTCTCCCAACGCGCTCAGCGACTTGAGATCGGTGGGCTCGTCGGGGAGGAGTGGGATCTCGACCACCGGGTGGGAGTCGCCGACGAGGTCGCGGAGCTCGGCGACTCCCTCGTGGTCGCGCCGGCCGAGCCACGAAAGCAGGCGGTGACCCTCGGTTTTGGTGGCCGGATGAACGGGTTTGAGGAGGGGATGGACGCGATTGACGACAATCGGTCCGAGGTTGTAGCCGGCCTCGGTCAACCGGCGGGCGAAGAAGAGAGTGTCGGCCACCCGTCCGCTGCCAGGTCCGCTCACCAGGATGAAGAGGGTGCGGGGTGATTTCAGGAGGTCCTGTACCTGAAGCGCCCGCTCGCGGAAGCCTTCAAACAGAGGGGCAAACGCCTGGAAGAACTCGGCCATGTCCCGCAGAAGCTCGAGGCCGACCATGCGGTCGAGGAAGCTCTCGACATTGCGGCCGAGGATGCCGAGACGAGAGGTCGCCTTGAGCTTTCCCTGATCGTCGAACCACGGTTTGAGGGCGATGCGCAGGGCGCCGCTGTCGAGAAAGCTGACGATACGCTCCGGGGCGCCGAGAAAGTCGATGGCCTGGCGGGTGGGCGGGGTGTCGAGCACCACCCGATCGTGGAGGCCCTCGTCGGCCACCTCGAAGAGGCGTTCCGATGCCATGTACTCGAGCGCGCCCGCCAGGTTGCCCGACAGCCGGTCGTAAAAGCGGTTGGTGAGAATCCTCTGTCCCGCCGCCTCGTCCGGGGCGTAACGGTGGATCAGCCGGTCAAACGTGGTCCGGGCGTCGAGCAGGCTCGCCCACAGTCGGCCTGCGGTGTGACTAGCCACGGGGGTTTCCTCGTTGATGGCCTCGTCTCCGACACCGAGGGCGTCCTTGAGCCGCAGGGACGGGTCGAAGGTCATGACCAGTGTGTCGTCCCCCGCGTGAGCTGAGGCCAGACCGATGGCCGCGGCGAGGGTGGTCTTACCAACCCCTCCGCCACCGACCACGATCACCAGGGGATGGCGTCGTGGGTCCATCAGGTTCTCCGAAGGTCCAGGGCGAGTTGCTCGCCGACCACCCCGACCAGCGTCGGCCCGGCATCGATGGGTTCCAGCGCCACCTCGGCCAGGGGGCCGTCCCAGATCGAGGTGAGACGCGCGAGCTCCTCCTCGTTCACCGCCCGTCTCCGTGCCCACAGACGGGTCGCCTCGTCGTCGCTTCGCCGGGGCTTCGGCGCCGACGGGTAGAGGGCGTTGACCACCACCAGCTCGGGGCGGCGGTCGAGACGTTGCTCCATGGCCTCGAGCAGCTCGATCGTTTCCTGTATCGGCATCTCCTCTGCGGTGGTCACCACCACGGAGCCGAACCGATCTCGGTCCTCGAGGAAGGTCGTGATCTCCGTTGCCAGGTGGCCGATCGGGCCGCTCGAGATAACCTCGGCGACCAGGCGCGGAGCTGCCATCCAGGCGATCCCATGACCGGACGCAGGAGCGTCGAGGATGACCACATCCGGCTTGCGGAGCTTCTTAGGACCGTGCCCTTCCACCATCCGAAGCGCACGGCCGAAGACCGCGGTCTCCTTGAGGCCGGGACAACCCTCTGTGAAGTGGCGGTGGACGGGACTCGACAGGATCTTCCGCACGAGCGCGCCGACCTTCAGCTTCTCGCGCACCAGGTCGTCGAGGAGTTTTCTGGGTTCGAGGTGCTGGAGCCAGAGGTTGGAGGCGGCTTCGACGATTTCGCCGCCCGACGGGGGCGTGTCAAGGAGCAGGTGAAGGTTTTCGCGCGGGTCGACCTCGAGCAGGAGGACGGTTCGACCTCGATTGGCGAGGAGGGCGCCGAGAGCGGCCGAAACAGTGCTCTTGCCGACTCCACCCTTGCCGGTCACCACCAGGAGCTCGAGCTGGTCCAACCGTTTCAGTACTTCCACAGTGATATCCAACGCTTGCGCCCGCCCCGGCGCCGAGGATGCAGAGTGTGGCGGAGGAACATGTGGGGGGACCGGCCGGGCATCTCGGCGGAGCTTAGCACGGGGGGAGTGGCCGAAATCACACCGAGGCGAAAATGATAGCGAACCGATGCGCCTGACCGACGTATGAGAAGATGAGACATGCAGAGATTCTGTATCATTTTGCTAATTGCGGTTTGCCTGGCGGGCGTTGGCGTTGCCACCGCGGATGCGCAGACACCGGTCGTCTTGACCTCCGGCACGGAGCCGCAGCGCATTCTGGTTGCCGCATCGCCGGTGATCACCGATCCGAAGCTGGCCGACTACTCGATCGATCTCAGACCCCTGCTGGAAAAGAAGAGCGTCGGGGAGGGTGAGACCTTTATCATCAGGACCCCCGAGGGGCTGCGGGTCTTTGCCATTGCCAAAGATGGCGAGCTCACGGGTCTCGTGGTGCGGGACGCCTACGGCGACGAGCTCGATCAGCTCGAAGTCTGGGGCCAGGATCACGACCGCCGGCCGCAGGACGGGGCGATCGCCTCGAGAGGGAAGATGGACGAGATCCACTGTTGGCGTTGCTTCTCGAACCTCGGTGAATCGCACTGCTTCGAGATCGTGTGCCCGACCGAAGCGGGCGTTGAACGTTAAACGTTGGAACGTTAGAACGTTAGGACGTTGTGTTAGCCGCGACCTGTCACGGCGAAGCCCCAATGGGCGAAGCGGCGGCAATTATATAGCCTGGGGCGTGAGCCCACATGGTGGAGCAGGCCGCCATTCCGCCAAGCCGCGAAGCGGCGACAGATACTTAGCCTGGGGCGTGAGCCCCAGGACACGGAGGCAATCTCCCGGCCAGCCCTGAAGGGGCGACAGATTGCGGTCGCGGCGTGAGCCGCGACCATCGGCGCTGGAATGTCTGTCGCCGCTTCGCGGCTTATTCGATTTTTTGACTGTCAATCCTGGGGTTACTGACGGCCTTCGGCCGTCGTGACGCACCGTCGCCAGCGCGTGGCTCATGGCCTCCTCCTTCGGATGAGGCCTGAGCTCACTGCGCTGCCGTCGGCGGGTTCACGCCCCAGGCTGAATGCTATCGCGCACCGTTCCTTCGGTCGCCGACCGCCACGAGCCGGTTGCGGCCTTCCTTCTTCGCCCGGTAGAGGGCGCGGT
>JAOZUP010000440.1 GCA_029938595.1 Thermoanaerobaculales bacterium
GCATCCGGCATCCGGCACGGAACATTCTTCCGGCAGCTTGCGTAGTCTTATTCAGGAGGATCGACAAATGCTCGAAGTGCTCGCAATTCTCACGCTGCTCTTCGTCGGCGTCATCGTCGTTGGTGTGATTGCCCTGCTCGCGGGACTGTTCAAGCTCATCCTCAAGCTGGCCTTGCTACCGCTGGTGCTCGGTCTCAAGGCCCTGGTCTTCGTCGTGCTTTTTGTTCTCACGCTGGTCGTCGTCGGCCCGGTCGTGCTTGCGCTTGGTCTCGTCCTTTTGGTTCCTCTGCTCATCGTGGGTGGAATCATCTGGGCAGGCGTGGCGATCGTCACGTAGTTATGAGTTTTGAGTTATGAGTTTTGAGTTTCCATCCACCCAACCCCTTCAAAATCCGGATGGGCGGAACTAAAAACTAAAAACTGAGAACTCGCTCGGCGATCAGCGCAGCATCTTCCAGAGATAGGCGTACGTGAGTGCCTCCGTGTAGGCCCGCTGATTGAGGTTGGCGCCTGAACCGTGGCCGCCCTCGGTGTTCTCGTAGTAGAAAACCGGTTTGTTCATGTCGGTCATCTTGGCGACCATTTTGCGCGCGTGGGCGGGGTGGACCCGGTCGTCGCGGGTGTTGGTCCAGAAAAAGACCCTTGGGTAGTCCTTCTTGGGGTCCAGGTTCTGGTAGGGCGACCAGGTCTTGATGTACTCCCAATCATCGGTGTCGGGGTTGCCGTACTCGGCCATCCAGCTCGCGCCGGCTAGCAGCTTGTTGTACCGCTTCATGTCCAAGAGCGGTACCTGACAGACAACTGCCTCGAAGAGCTCAGGCCGCTGGACGAAGGCCCCGCCAACCAGCAGGCCGCCCTGGGAGCCGCCCATGATGCCGAGGTGCTCTGGCGATGTGATCTTGCGCGTGATGAGATCCTCTGCGACGGCAATGAAGTCGTCAAAATTGTTCTGGTGCTTCTCCTTCATCGCCGCCTGGTGCCACTTGGGCCCGAACTCGCCGCCGCCGCGAATGTTGGCGAGGACATAGACGCCGCCGCGCTCCACCCAGGCGAAGCCCTTGCTACCCGAATATCGTGGTTTGAGGGAGACCTCGAAGCCGCCGTACGCGTGGAGCAAGGTTGGGTCGGCGCCGTTGGCCTCGAATTCCTTTGGCATGAAGACGAAGTACGGGATCTTGGTGCCGTCTTTCGAGATCGCCTCGTGCTGCGCGACCGACATGCCGGTCGAGTTGAACCACGTTGGAGATGCCTTGACCATTTCGGCTTTGCCGTCGTTACGGACCAGGTAGAGGCTCGACGGGGTGGTGAAATCGGTGTAGGTAAAGAAGAAACTGTCGTCGAAATCACCCGTGCTGCCGATGGAAATTGTCCCCATTCCCGGAAGCTTGATTTCTTCTTTGCTCCAGCCTTCCTCGCCGGGGGTGAGCCGGTAGAGGCGGCCGCGGACGTTGTCGAGGGTCGTCATCAGCAGGTGGTTGAGGGTGTTGGTGACGCCGCCCAGTGAAACCCTCTCCTCGGGTTCGAAGAGGACATCGAAGCTCCGGCAACCCTGGAGAAATTTGTCTACATCAATGGCCAGTAACGCGTCCTGCGGATAGGTGGTGTCGCCGATAGTCCAGTCGGACCGAAGGGCCACCAACATCTGGTCCTTGAAGATCCCCTGCAGGCTTGCATCTTCCGGGATATCGATCTTGACCAGCCGGTCGCCGAGGATCAGGTAGCTGGTGCCGCGGAAAAACTCGGGGGTCCTGGAGACGATGTCGTATCGTCCCTCGGGTGTGTGCATGCTAAAGGCGCTGACGGAGACATCGTCTACCGAGCCCTCGAAGATGGTCTTCGCATCTTCAAGCGCCGTGCCTCGTTTCCACGCTTTGGTGAAACGCGGATACCCGGATTTGGTCAGCGAACCCTCGCCAAAGTCGGTGCCGATCCAGAGGGTGTTCTCGTCCTTCCAACTGACCCGGGCCTTGGCCTCGGGGACAAAGAACCCGTCCTCGACGAAGGCTTTGGCAGTAGCATCAAACTCGCGGCGGACCGCAGCGTCGGCACCTCCCCGCGACAGCGCCACCATGCAGTGGCGGTACTCGGGTGCGAGACAGGAGGCGCCGTCCCACACCCAGTTTTCGTCCTCGTCCTCAGCCAGGGCGTCGAGGTCGAGCACGATCTCCCAGGCCGGCGACTCCTTGACGTATTCCGAAATGAAGGTGCGCCGCCAGATCCCCCGAACGTGCTCGGCGTCCCGCCAGAAGTTGTAGACCCAGGCGCCGCGGATCCCCGGCGTAGGAATCCGGTCGCGCGAGTTGTAGATTTCGATCAATCGGGCGTGGATCCCCTCGAACTCGGGCACCGCCTCGATCACGGCGGTGTCGGCGGCGCTTTTCTCTTTCGCCCAGCTGAGGGCCTTCTCACCCTCCACTTCCTCGAGCCAGAGGTAGGGGTCCTCATCAGCGGCGATGCAGATGGTCGCCGCGAAAAGAGAGATCAGGATCGCGATCGAGAATTTGGTGCGCATAGTTCATCTCCTCCCGCCGTAGAGTACGACCGAAGTCGTCGCGGGGTTGCGTGATGGTAGCAGAGGGCTAAATGTTAAAACGTTAAAACGTTAAAACGTTCGAACGTTCAAACGTTTCACGTCTGCTGGGGTAGCGCCGATGTGCGGGTTCTGCTAAACCCGAGCAGGGAGAAAATCCATGGATAGTGAGCTGGCTTCTCGCCGTGTGGTAATCGTCGACGGCTGCCGAACCCCCTTCTGCCGCTCGGGGACCGCGTTCACCGACCTCCGCAGCTACGACCTCGGCCGGATGGCGGTGTCCGGCCTCCTCCACCGGACGAGGGTCGACCCGGAGGCGGTCGATCTCCTGGTCATGGGCACCGTGATTTCCGACGCCGCCACCTCCAACCTCGGCCGCGAGGTGGTGCTGGGGACGCAGCTCCCGGACAGGTGTCCGGCCCACACCTGCACGGTCGCCTGCGTCTCGTCGCTCCAATCCTTCCTCGACTGCGCGCGGGCGATCGCGGTCGGCGATGCCGATGTCGCCATCGCCGCCGGCGCCGAGACTCTCTCGGACGCGCCGATCCGCTACCGCCGCTCGGTGCGCAAACGCCTCATTGCGGCGCAGAAGGCGCGCGGCCCGGGCGACTACCTGAAGCTGCTCAAGGGACTTGGTCCGAAGGATCTCCTCCCCGAGCCGGTAACGCTGGCCGAGTTTTCGACCGGCGAGATCATGGGCGAGAACGGCGACCGCCTCGCCAAGCGGCTCGGTATCACCCGCGAGGCGCAGGATGAGTACGCCATGACCTCGCACCACCGTGCCGCTGCAGCGACCGCCGATGGTTCGTTGAGGCGCCAGATTGTACCCGCCTTCCCGCCACCCAGGTTCGAGGGCGTGAGCACGGACAACGGGGTCCGCGGCGATACGACGATGGAGAA
>JAOZUP010000441.1 GCA_029938595.1 Thermoanaerobaculales bacterium
TCCTCGAGGATCGCCACCCGGTCGGCAAGTGCTCCTGCTTCGTCGGGATCGTGAGTGACCAGCAGGGTCGGCACCCGGCGTTCGGCCAACAGCTCGCGGACGAGTGCGATGAGCTGTTCTTTGAGCGCCACATCCAAGCTTGCGAACGGTTCGTCCAGCAGCAGGGCGGTCGGCTCGTAGACCAGGGCGCGTGCCAGCGCCACCCGTTGCTGCTCGCCGCCCGAGAGCTCGCCGGGATATGCGCCCCCTCGGTCGGCCAGGCCGACCCGGTCCAGCCAGTCTCTTGTCTTTCTTCTCATGGCCTCGCCGGCGACTCCCTTCGCCGCAAGCACGAAGTCCAGATTTCCCGAAATAGTGAGGTGGGGCCAGAGGGCCAGATCCTGGAAGACCATCGCGAGATTGCGCTCCTCCGGGGGAAGCCGTAAACGCCCCTCGTCGCTCGCAACCCGGCCCTGGATACGCACGATCCCGCGCCGGGGAACGATCAAACCAAGAATGGCGCGGAGCAGCGTCGACTTGCCGCTGCCTGAAGCCCCCGCCACGGCCAACACCTCGCCCTCGGAGACCGAAAACGACACGTCGTGCAGCACGTCCCTTCCGGCGTACGCAACGCCGAGACTCTCGACTTCAATATTAGCCCGCATATCTCACCAGCTTTCTGCTGCGGCCGGCGATGCACCGCACCCAGCGGTGTTTTCTCGCCTCGGGGTGCTCGACGTACTGTCGAGTACGCACTCCGCGCCCCTCGGGTCGAAAACCCCACTGGGCAAGGCACCTCGCCGCCCTCGCTACGAAACCCGGTGAGATAAGCGGGCTAGGGATGTTCACCGATTTCTGTTCCATGAGAGGACCAACCCACCGGTTGCGAGCACGGTGGCCACTACGAGGATCTGGACGAGGGCAAGGGCGGCCACAATCTCGGGCGGCCCATTGGCCTCGAGAGTGAAGATGCGCACCATCAGCGGCTCGCGTCCGGGTGGATAGAAAAGAATGAACGTATCGAGGTCCCGAAGGCAGAAGACCAGGGTCAGGACGAAGGCCAGAACGAGACCGCGCCAGTGCATGGGAATCACGAGCGAGAAGAGCCTGCGAACGTAGCCGGCCCCCGCGACCTGTCCGGCCTCCTCGATCCGGGGAGAGGATTGGGCAAAGGCGACTGTTGCCGTGCGTACCGCAATGATGGCGTAGCGGGCCGCACCAGCAACGACGAGGATGGCCCAGCCGCGATACAGCCACCAGGTCTCGGGCCGGTTCCAAGCCGTGATCAGACCGACACCCAACACCGCCGCCGGTGTCAGGAAGGCCAGGAATAGAAGAGTATCGAGCACACGGCCGATTGCCAGATTCTCTACCAGGGCGTGTCCGACGAGGCAGGCGATGACCAGCGACACGGCTGCGGCCGCGACGGCGGTCTCCAGACTCGTCCAGAGGCTTCCTCCGAGCCAACTCCCAACCGACGCGAGCCCCGACCCCCGCATTGCACGCCACGCGAGGCCCGCCAACGGAGCGGTGGCTGCGACGGCGAGAACGACGGCCAGCGCAGTCGCCGCCGGCCGCCATTTTCCGAGGGGCAACGGTCTCTGCGGCTTCCGAAGCCCGACAAGCTTGAACCGGTGACGACCGACAAAGTGGCGTTCGAGACTCACCAGGAGGATTCCGATGGCGAGCAGTGGTGCAGCGAGTGCCACGGCCTCTCCCGGTGCGTAGGCGATTCCCCCAAGCCGCGAAAAGACGCTCTCCGTGTACGTTCGGCTGCCGAGGAAGAGAGGCACTCCGAGCTCCGAAACCGCCAACGAGAATACGATCAGCGCGCCGAGGACGACGGCCGGCCGCGCTGCAGGAAGCAAAACCCCCCACGCGGTACGAAGCGGTGATGCGACCACACGCGCCGCCTCTTCGAGTGAGGGATCGATCCCGGCCAGAGCGACCGCCGTCAGGGCAGTCACGATCGGTGCGAGGGCCAGGGTGAGCACGACCACGACCCCGGTGTCACTGAAGAGAACTCCTTCGCCGATGCCGCCCAGGTCGAACAGATAGAACCAGCCCAGCGCCAGCAGAAACGGCGGCACGAACAGGGGGAACGTGTGCACGAGCCAGAGCAGGCGTCGACCTGGAACGTCTGTTCGCGCGAAGATGTACCCCAGCGGGAGACCGATGAGGACCGAGGCCACGGTGACTCCCAGCGCACTCGCGAGGGTTCGGAAGAAAAGGGTCCAGAGGACCGGCTGCGTCAGCAGACTCAGGCTCTCGGCTCCGGTCCGCACCAGTTCTGTGACCAGCGCCAGCAGCGGCGATCCGGCGAGGACGGCGACTGCCAGAGCGGCACCCAACAAAAGCAGCGGCTTCTGGAGCCGCGCCCATTTCGGCCCAGGGATGGCAGACGGTGAGAGTTCACCGTGTCTCACGCCCGCACCTGGTCAGAGCCCCACCCAGTCGCGCAACCAGGGCTGGATGCGCTTCATGCTGCGCGCGATCTCGGCGTAGTCGACGACCATCGGTTGAATGCTCGATACGGCGGGCATCGCCTCGGGAGCCTCGACGTCCTCCCGGAGCGGCATGTGAGCGGCCGTGGCCGCGAGCCGCCGCTCGGTCTCCGCAGACAGCAGGCAGTCGACCATTCGCCGTCCGGCGGCAGGGTTGGGAGCCCCCGCCATCAGCACGACGGAGGTCGGCATGATCAACGTTCCCAAACCACCCTGATCGGGATATACGACCTCGACCGGCAGTCCTTCGGAAAGCGCGACGTGGGCATCGTCGGTGTCCGTCAGCCCGAAGGCCACCTTCCCCGAGGCCACGAGGCGCTTGACCTCGCCATTCGAGCTCACGAGGCGAACCTCGTTCTCTCGCAGGCGCTCCAAGAAGTCTTGGGCTCCATCGTCCCCCCACTGGGCAGCCAGCGCCGCGATGTGCATGGTGGTGGTGCCGAAGAGCGGGTTGGCGATTGCCGCCTGACCCCGCCAGCGAGGGTCCGCCAGGTCCTCGATCGACGTGGGGTGCTCGGTGCCGGACAACAGCTCCCGGTTGATCAGCAGCACTCGAGCCCGCGCGGCAATGCCCGTCCACGAGCCGTCCTCCGCACGAAAGGCCTCCGGTATGGCGCCTGCCTCGGGTGACACGTAGGGCTCGATGAGACCCCGGGAGATGAGCAGGAAGGGCCGAACGGGATCGCCCGACCAGAAGACATCCGCCTGTGGACTGGACGCTTCGGCGATCAGGCGGTTGAGGACCCCTGTGCTCTTCGTCTCCTCGGTATCGAAGACGGCGCGAACGGAGAGACTGAAGCGCTCCTCGCACGAGCGCAGGACGGGTTCAGAGAAGATCTGATCGACCGAGGTGTAGACCACTACCTCGTCGGATTCGTCCGGGCGCGAGCACGCCGCAATCTGGGTCAGGAGGAGGACGAATATGATCCGGGTCAGCCGAG
>JAOZUP010000442.1 GCA_029938595.1 Thermoanaerobaculales bacterium
GCCACGTCTCGCGGCCCTCGCGACGAGGTCCTCCGCAACAGCGCCACGCCGACTGAGGGTTTCCGGCGGGGGATACGAGCTGGGAGACGGCAAATCCGAAATCCGAAATCCGAAATTCCGCGTGGTGGGGCGGCATTCCTAATTCCTAATTCCTAATTCTGAACTCTCCTCCGTGCTACGCTTCGCGTCGTGCGACGGGAGCTCTTGAACAAACGATCCGCTGAGATCCAGGGGATGTTCGGGCGCATAGCCCACCGCTACGACCTTCTCAACCGGGTGCTGTCGCTGGGTTGTGATGTCAGCTGGCGGCGGGCGGTGTCGCAGCGGGTTGCGGCGGCTCGGCCCGCCTTGGTGCTCGACGTATGCACTGGAACCGGTGATCTGGCGCTTGCGATCGGGGATGGATTGGTGGTCGGAGCCGATTTCTGCTTGCCGATGCTCGACCTGGCGAAGAAGAAGATCGCCGACCGGGGGCGCCGACTCCCGCTGTGTGCGGCCGACGCGCTGCACCTGCCCTTTTCGGACGGGTCAGCGGATGTGGTGACGGTCGCATTCGGAGCCCGAAACTTCTCCGACCTTGGGGCCGGGCTTGCAGAATTAGCGCGGGCGCTTCGTCCTGGAGGGCTTCTCCTGGTGCTCGAGTTTTCGCGCCCGCGTGGGCCGCTCGCACCGATTCTGGGGTGGTGGGCGCGGAATGTTCCGCCGCGAATCGGCCGGATGATGTCCGGTGATTCTGAAGCCTACTCCTATCTTCCGGCGTCCGTGAGCACGTTCGCCGATAGCGCCGAAATGTGTCGGAACCTCACCGCCGCTGGTCTCGATCACGTGCGCGCTCGGCCCATGACCGGAGGCGTCGTCACGCTGTATGAGGGCGTTCGACCGTAGTGCTGGAGGTGTGAATGGAATTCGCAGATAAGAAGCTCGACGGATCACGTATCGCGGCCGAGATTCGTGACGAGGTTTCGGCGGAGGTGGCAATCCTCACGAAGCGAGGCGTGATCCCACGCCTCGACGCAGTTCTGGTGGGGGAGGATCCGGCCTCCAAGGTCTATGTCGGTTCGAAGGCGAAGACCCTTGCCACGCTGGGGATGATCTCCGAGACCCACCATCTCCGGGAGGACGCGTCACAGGCTGAACTCGAGACCCTGATCGACCGCCTCAACGCCGATTCCGAGGTCGACGGCATCCTTGTCCAGCTGCCGTTACCGGGCACCATTGATGCTGCGGAGATTTTCGGACGGATCGATCCGGTCAGGGACGTGGATGGATTCCATCCCGAGAACGTCGGCCTGCTCCAACAGGGGCGACCTCGTATGGTGCCGTGCACCCCGACCGGGATCATGGAGATGTTGCGCCGCGAGGAGATCGAGATCAAGGGCCGGCGGGCGGTGGTTGTTGGACGATCCGACATTGTCGGCAAACCGATGGCTATGCTCCTTCTGCACGCGCACGCCACGGTTACCATCTGCCACTCGCGGACTCGGGATCTCGCCGAGGTCACGGGGCAGGCCGAGATTCTGATCGCGGCGGTGGGTGTGCGTTCGCTGATCGGTCCGGAGCATGTGGCTGACGGTGCAGTGGTGGTCGATGTCGGCATGCATCGGGTGACCGACCTCGAGACGGTGGAGCGGCTGTACCCGGGGAACGAGAAAAAGCTCGCGGCCTTCGAGAAGCGCGGGGCGGTGCTTGCTGGCGATGTGGACTACACAAGGGTGGCGCCAAAGGCCGGTCGGATCACTCCGGTGCCGGGCGGCGTCGGGCCGCTGACGATCGCGATGTTGACGGCCAACACAGTGAAGGCGGCGAAATTGCGGAGAGGGCTCTGATTTCGAATTAGGAATTAGGAATTAGGAATGCCGCCCATCCACCCTATCCAGTTTTGAGCTCTTAGTTTTGAGTTTTGAGTTACCGCCCGCCCGCCCCCGGTCTGCACCCTCCCTACACAGCTTCCGGTCGGCGCAAAGCTGGAGAACTCGCGTCCATGCGTGTTCGACCTCTTGCGCGAGATCCTTGAGATCGCCGCGATTGTCGACCACCACGTCGGCAACCCCTTTCTTCTCGTCGAGCGGTAGCTGGGCGTTGATCAGACCCTGGGCTCTCTCGGCGGCCAGGCCTCGGGCGACGGCTCGTTCGAGCTGTTGCTGCGGTTGACACCACGTAACCATGAGCACGTCGTAGTCCCGGTATGATCCGGTCTCCACCAGCAGAGCGGCCTCCACAACTGCTACTGGCTCGTTGTGGAGGGATTCGAGCCACTCGGCGACCAGAAAACGCACCAGGGGGTGGATGGCGGCCTCGAGCCGCAAGCGAGCTCCAGCATCACCAAGCACGCGCGCTGCCAGCGCCTCCCGGTCGACATCGCCCATCGCATCGAGCGACTCCTGACCGAAGAGCTCTGCGACCGCGACCGCACCCTTTCCGCCCGCGAGGTACAGCCCGTGGACCGCGGCATCCGCGTCGAAGATCGGCACGCCCCGGTCGGCGAGGATCTTCGCGATGCTTGACTTGCCGGAGGCGAGCCCACCCGTCAGCCCCACCACGCACGGCCTCCGTTTATCGGCCTGTGGTGTCCCGGGTGTCAATTCCTAATTCCTAATTCCTAATTCTATTCCGCGGCTTCCTCGAGCCACTCGGTCTGGTAATCCTCGGTGTGCGGAACCACGCATACGAACCGCACCGTGTCCGCCCCCCGATTTTCGTACCAGTGGTCGATCCCGGCGGGAATGAAGACGCTGTCCCCCGGCCCGACCTCGGTTTCGTGTCCACCGAGACCGATCACCATCGATCCTTCGAGCACCACCTGCTCGTGCTCGATGCTGTCGTGGCGGTGGCGTGGGATTCGCCCTCCGGGCTCGATGCTGAACTGGCGAGTGATGAAGTTCGGGACGCCGCTCTCCGGTCCCAGCAGTACCTTCATCGCGGTGCCCCGGCATCTCGGGACGGTGATCGCTTCGATGGTGTCCTGGCTGCGCACCACGGCGACGGGGGTATGGCTCATCGGCTGCCTCCCGGAAGTTGTTCAGTGGGTGTGATTGTACTCGACGTTGTGAAAAATGCGGGCTACGATGACCGGCAATGCTCGAGCGACTCTCTGTTCGTGGTCTCGGAATCATCGACACCGTCGAGCTCGAGTTCGCCGCAGGCTTTTCCGCTCTCACCGGGGAAACCGGGGCCGGCAAGTCCCTCCTGGTCGAGTCCCTCAAGCTCCTGGGCGGCCGGCGCGCCCAGTCGGATATGGTCCGCACCGGAGACAAACGTCTTCAGATCGAAGGCGTATTTTCCCCTGCGCCGAACTCGGCTCTTGCGGATCTCCTCGACGAGTTGGGCGCAGGCGAAGGGAATGTGGTTGTTCTGCGTCGCGAGGTGACGGCATCGGGCAGGAGCCGATGTTGGATCAACGACGTGTCGGTGACCGC
>JAOZUP010000443.1 GCA_029938595.1 Thermoanaerobaculales bacterium
AGGCGTCGGCACGGTGGCCCGATGGTGCAGGGTGTCGATGAGCCAACACGCGACCGCATTGAGCGCCTGCGCGGCTTCCACGTTCCACGGATCGTCACCCTGATGGTCGATGTACACCATGCCCATGAGCTTGCCCCTGAGGATGATTGGGAGCAGAACGGCCTCGTCCGGGATGGTCTCACCGGCCAGCCATTCAGAGATCAAGGGGTCGGAGGCAGGTTTCATGCTGAGCGGTTTGGTGGTCTCGACCAGTTGCTGGAAATCCGGGGAAGCAGCTACCCCGCCGTGCCAGCTCCGCAGCTCTTCACCGTCCGCAAACCCGATCCCGCTCCATGCCGAAATCACCTCGTCGCGAAAAACCAGAACCACCGCACGCCCAACATGCTCGGCGAGCATCGGCAGCAAGGCGCGGAGCAACTCGGATTGGCTGCGGGCGCGATCCAGGATGCGGAGGTTTTCGAGTGAGATTCCTACCGTCGGCGCCTTTTCCTCGCGCACTTCGGCGATGAACGCCTCGATCTCGCTGAGCGGAAAGGTCTCCTCGGCATCCATCGGAAGAGCGTCCTCGACAGTGGACTTGGCCGCTCGGATCAACTCCTCGAGGCTCTCGACGGTGGCGTCGAGATGTTTCGTGACAGTGTCGAGGCCACGGCTCCGAGCGTTCTTCAGGTGTTCGAGAATGGCATCGTACCGGTCCATGGTACCTCCAATAGCGGCCTTCCAAGATTATCGCTAGCCCGGCCACCTTTCGTCAAGCGATTGATTTGATTCGCGATCCGTCATCCCATCACAAAACCCGGTGGATAGAGCGGGAAATTCTGCGAATCATCCCAGGTAACGCCGGAAAAACCCCATTCGACGTTGTCACGGTAGGAGGATTCTGCTAGCGTGCGCAACGAAGGGGGAAGCCATGAGAAGGAGCCGATTCCTGCCGTGTGGCATCGCGGTGCTGGTTGTGTTTGGATTGTTGTCTGGGTGCTCGCGGGGGCCGAGTGAGGAGGAGATCGCGCTCCAAGAGATGGAAGCGCAACTGGCCACCTTGGAGCAGCAGTACCAGGATCTTCAACAGGCGCGGGCCGAGCTTGCTGCGGCTGAAGTCTCGCGGGCCGAGATCGAGGCGATCAAGGAGCGTGACCGTAGTGAAGAGCAAATGGCCGAGCTGGGGGAGTTGCCGGCTCAGATCGAGACGTTGAACGCCACCAAGGATGAGCGGTACGAAGCGGTCCAAGCGACCCTTGCCGATTTCCTCAATGTGGCGCTCAATGACTTTCCGGAACACCCGGGAACTCTGCAGGGCCTCGGGATCTACGCCGACGAGGCGATCCTCATTGCCAGAGACACGGTCATCCAGGCGGGTGACTACAAAAAGGCCATCGATCAGCTGGACGCCGCGTCAAGTTATTTTGACTCGCTTGATCTGCCGCCCTACCAGCCGCTGGTGGACGAAATCGCAGCCCTTCAGCAGATGCGGTTTATCACCAGGGAGCGCTTTGATCTCGTCAAGAAAAACATGACTATGGACGAGGTCAAGGAGATCGCCGGATACCCCTACTATCAAAACATCCAGCGGAACGAAAAGCAGGGCGTGGAAACTTGGCTGTATCGCAAGCGCGAGGGTGGGGCCGCGGCGGTCTACTTCAAGATGAAAACCAGCAAGATGTACAACAAGAACTTCGAAGCAGTGAAGATTAAGGTCGTGGAGTAGTAGCTATCAGCTGTTAGCTATCAGCCATTAGCCCGGGAGGGGATGAACCCCTCCCCTACAAAACGTCGCACGTCCCGTAGGGGCGGGGTTCATCCCCGCCCCTTTGTGCTGATGGCTGACAGCTAATACCTCGCACCCGCGTGCGATTGACGGCAAACGCCGGTGCTGGTATCCTTCCGCTCCAGATGTGCGCGTCGATATGCGGCCCTGCCGCGGGCGCAATTCGCACCGAGAGGGGGTGAGCCGAAATGCCGACTGGTGTCATTGTGCGTGACAACGAGTCCTTCGAGCAAGCACTGCGCCGTTTCAAGCGGAAGTGCGAAAAGTCCGGCATCCTCTCCGAGGTCAAGCGACGTCGCTTCTACGAGAAGCCGTCCGACCGACGCAAGCGTGAAATGATTCAGGCCCGCAAGAAGATGCTTCGCAAGCTGGCGAAGCAACGTCGAGCCGGCTTACTCTAAGGACAGTGAAACACTCGGTCGCTGCAGAGCTCGAGTTCGACAAAATACTGAAACTGGTCGCGGCCTACGCCCGGACGGACGTAGGCCGCTCGTTTGTCGAGGGGCTTGCGGCGCCGCTGGGCGATGATGACGATGGGTTCCGTGCGGCTCGCCTCACTCACGCCGTCCATGAGCTCATCGACGAGGACGAGGCCTTTGCCCTGGCCGGCGTCGATGAAGCTGTTCCGTGGCTCGAGCCGGATGCGCCTCCCCCGGCCGAGCCCCGTGATCTCGTTTCGCTGCTGACCCTGGCCCGAAGGGTGGCCGCGGTGCGCCGCCGGCTTGCAGCCTCGAAGATCGATCTTCTCGAAGAGCTTGCGCACCGGCTCCCCGACACGACCGCCCTGGTAGCGGCGGTGGCGCCTCGCCTCGCCCGTGACGGCAGCATCGCCGACAACGCTTCGCCCGAGCTTGCTCGTCTGCGCCGTGAGCTGGTACGCATCCGCGCGGATGTGGTGAGCGAGTTGGAAAGCACTCGACGCGCGAACCGCGATGTGGTGACCGACGCGCCGCCGACGATGCGTCGCGATCGATACTGCCTGCCGGTGCGTTCGTCAGCCCGATCCCAGCTCGACGGGTTGCTGCTGGATGTATCCGCCCGCGGTGCGACGTCTTTTGTGGAACCCTTTTCGGTGGTGGAGTTCAACAACCGGCTGGCTGCGGCGATTGCGGGAGAACGCGGAGAGATCCAGCGCATCCTGAGAGAGATCACCGGTCTCTTCGCCGAGGCCAGGAGTGACCTCGCCCGCGCAGTCGAGGTGTTGGGCGAGCTTGATGCCGTCCAGGCACGGGTCCTATTTGGGAACGCTGTCGAGGGTCGGATCGTGATGCCGGGAGAGGGCCGCGATATTGTATTGCGAGCGGCCCGCCACCCACTCCTCGATGAGCGTCTCCATAGCCTCCGTCTCGAGGTATTCGGGGATGCCGAGCGGCGAGATCCCGAACACAGGGTGGTTCCCCTGGACTTCAGCCTGCCCGACGGCGTGCGGACCCTCGTGGTGTCGGGCCCCAATGCCGGCGGCAAGACGATTGTCATCAAGACCCTCGGTGTGATGGTCCTGATGTGTGCGCGCGGCATTCCCCTGCCGGTCGAGGAGGGAACCTCCATTCCCGCTTTCGACCGAATCTGGTGCCACATAGGTGACGAGCAGGACGTGGGCGCGGATCTGTCGACCTTTTCGGGCGCCATGGCGGCGACCGCTCGTCTCC
>JAOZUP010000444.1 GCA_029938595.1 Thermoanaerobaculales bacterium
ACAGCCTCCAACTCGTTGTGGTCCGGAACTGGTTCGAGGAGCTGAAGAAGCTCGTCCCAACGGATTGACGATTATCGGTACCATCTTTTCCATAGTGCACTCCTGGTGCACTTGAACTCAACAAACGGCTTCCCCGGTCTGGAAGTGACCTCAGAGCTGCGATACCATAGCCGCGCTGGAATCACCAACAATGCCTGACCTCATCGGTCGCACCCTCGGGCACTACCGCATCGTCGAGAAAATCGGCGAAGGTGGGATGGGCGAGGTGTATCGGGCGTACGATGAGCGTCTCGATCGCGACGTGGCGGTCAAGGTGTTGCATCAAGATGTCTCACAGGATGTCGACCGCTTGGCTCGGTTCGAACGCGAGGCGAAGGCCGTCGCGAAGCTTGCGCACCCAAACATTCTGGAGATCTGGGATTTCGGACGCGAAGACGGAGTGACCTACGGCGTCACCGAGCTACTGGAAGGCAAGAACCTCAGACAGTCCATCCCAGCCTCCGGCATGCCCTGGCAGAAGGTGGTGGAGATGGGGGCCGCCATTGCAGATGGCCTTGCGGCGGCACACGGCAAGGGAATCGTTCACCGCGACTTGAAGCCAGAGAACGTGTTCGTTACCTCCGACGGCCGGGTCAAGATCCTCGACTTCGGACTCGCCCAGGTGAAAGAAACGATCGAAGAGGAGGCCGAGACCGCCACGCTGACACCGGCAGGCACCGTGGCCGGAAGCGTCTTGGGAACCATGGGCTACATGTCGCCCGAGCAGCTTCGAGGCCAGTCGGTCGACGCCAGATCCGACATCTTCGCCCTCGGTAGCGTTCTCTACGAGATGTTGTCGGGGAAGGCCGCGTTCCTGCGTCAGAGCGCGGCCGAAACCTCCGCAGCCATCCTCAAAGAGGAACCGGAGCGAGTGTCGTCAACTGGCACCGTCCTTCCCGCCGAGGTTGAGCGGAGCATCCATCGGTGTCTCGAGAAGAGCCCGGATGCTCGGTTCCAATCGGCCTCCGACCTGGCCTACAATCTGAATTCGATTTCGACCGACCAGGTGATTTCCCTGGCGGTACCGAAGCGCAAGACCAGAACCGGGATATTGGTGGCCGGTGTCGTCATCCTGTTTGGCATCGCGGCCCTTGCTGTCCTTTTCGGCCCAGGTCTCTTCGACCGCACCGGTTCAGACGAGGAGACGCAGCCCATCCGCTCCATCGCTGTCCTTCCCTTGAAGAACCTGACCGGAGATCCCGACCAGGCCTACTTCGTTGATGGCCTGCACGAGGAGCTGATCGCCACGTTCGCCCAGATCTCCGCCTTCGACAAAGTGATTGCCCGCACCTCGGTGATGGGATTCAGGGACTCAGGTACACCAATCCGGGAGATCGGCAGGCAGCTTGGGGTCGAGGCCGTGCTCGAGGGTTCGGTGCGGCGATCCGGCGACAAGGTGCGAACGACCGTGCAGCTCATCGAAGCGAGCACCGAGAACCACCTGTGGGCGAAAAGCTTCGAGCGCAACCTCACTGACATCCTGGCGCTGCAGAGCGATGTTGCAAGGGCGGTCGCCGACGAGGTCGAGCTGGCGCTGACCCCCGAGGACACGGCACGCCTCGCGAACGCAGGCGAGGTCAATCCCCAGGCCTATGAGGCCTATCTCAGAGGCGTGTCGCATATGTACAGGTTCACTCCGCCGGAGCTCGATGCCGCGCTGCACTACTTCGAGAAGGCTCTGGAGACAGATCCCGACTACGCTCTCGCCCATACAGGAATCGCTTTCGTCTGGGTTGCCCGCCAACAAATGGGATTGGTGATCCCCAGCGAGGCGACGCCGAAAGCGAAGGAGGCGGCCCAGAGAGCTCTCGAATTGGATGACACGTTGCCGGAGGTCCACTCCATCTGGGCCGGCATCAAGACGTGGAGCGACTGGGACTGGGAGGGAGGAGAGCAAGCGTACAAGCGGGCCCTCGAGCTCAAGCCCAACTTCCCGGAAGCGCTCGTGTACTACTCGAATCTGTTGTGCTATATGGGTCGTCTGGATGAAGCGCTGGCGATGGCGGAACGGGCCATGCAGTTGGACCCGTTCAATTCGGTGATTCTGACGATTTCTGCGTGCACCCTGTCGTACCTGGGCCGTTTTGATGAATCGATCGAGCGGTACCAAAATGCTCTCGAAACGTCACCGAATGATCCCGTCGGGCTGAATGGGCTGTGGGAAAACTACTACGTGCAGGGCATGTATGAGGAATCCCTGGAATCGGCCAAGGCCCTTTTCACAGGACTCGGCATGGCTGAGATCGCAGGTGTCATGGCACAGGGGTATGAGGCGGGTGGCTATCGTGGGGCAATGAGGTCTGCAGCCGAGACCATGGACGCAGCTCCGAAGCAGACATATGTTCCTCCCTTCATCGTTGCCATGATGTATGCCTTTGCTGAGGATCGAGAGAAGAGTATTGAATGGCTCGAGATGGCCTATGAGCTGAGAGATCCCATGATGCCGTATGTGAGTGCATATATCTTCGACGTCTTGGACGACGACCCGCGGTACCAGGACCTGCTCCGGCGGATGAACCTGCCCGAGGGTTGACGATGATCGGCACCACGCCCTCCATGGTGCACTCCTGGTGCACTTGAACTCAACAAAAGCCAATTCTCGGCAACAAGACACCACACTCCGAGGCGATCTGGGCTGCTCGCAAGTCCATTCATTTCTTGTTGTTGAGGTTGATTCTGTATTGTAAATTATTGTAGTTAATAGGCTTACGAGCGGACTCTTAATCCGGTGGTCCCGGGTTCGAGTCCCGGGCGGCCCACCAAATATTGATCTCAGTCTATGGCTGGGATCAATATTTGTCACGGCGTAGCCCGAAGGGCGAAGCCGGACATTCCCGTCCACGCCAGTAGCTGGGCGAGCACTACGCCCGGGCAAGCAAGACTTTCCCAAGAGAGGTCTCGAACGGTCTCTGCTCCTCGGAGCAGAGACCGTGGACCCCACCTCTGAATCGGATCGAGCTTCGATTACCTTGACAAGGTATACCTTGGATAGGTATATTGATTACGGATGGCAATCAAGAGCTTCGCCGGCCGGGCTATCGAGAGGTTCTTTTTCGAAGGAGTTGCTCCAAAACGTGCCGGTTGGACCGGAGTCGTGAAGGTCGCCGCCAGAAAGCTGGACATGCTGGATTACGCCAATCAGCTGAGGGATCTGGCCTCTCCTCCTGGAAACCGGCTGGAGGTTTTGAAGGGAGATCTCTCGGGTTTTCACAGTATCCGGATAAACGATCAATGGAGAGTGATCTTCAGGTGGACTGATTCGGGTCCAACCGATGTGGACATTCGTGATTATCATTGAGGGCAATATGAAAAGACGACGCGAGCCGACGACACCGGGCGAAATCCTCCGCGAAGAATTCCTCGTGCCCTTGGGA
>JAOZUP010000445.1 GCA_029938595.1 Thermoanaerobaculales bacterium
ACTGCTCTTTACCGACGGTGAGAACCTGCAGGGAGACGTCGGTGACGCGACCGCGGCTCTGCGCGAGGCGGGAGTTGGGATGCTCGGCGTTGTCGCCGGGACCGAGCAGGGCGGCCCTATCCCAGAGATCGACGAAAGAGGCGGCGTGCACTACAAGCGCGATGCCGACGGACAACCGGTCGTGACCCGGGCTCATCCGGAGGTGCTGCAAGAGATCGCAGACTCCGTGGATGGAGAGGTCGTGACCCTGAGCGATCCCGATGTGGTGAGCCAGATCACCGCCGCGGTCGAGCGGTTGCGCACCCGCGAGGTCGAGGCCACCCGTTCGGTGCGCCTCATCGAACGCTTTCCTCTCTTCCTGGCCGGTGCGGCGGTTCTTCTGCTGGTGGGATTTGCCGTGTCGCCGTGGCGGCGGGTAGCCACGGCAGCGCTGGTCCTCGGGCTGGTTGTTCCCACGGCCCTCGCGCAGCAGGGCGTCTCGCCGGCCGGTTCGGCGCCGTCCGTCCGCGGGCCACCTGCAACTACCGAGACCGCGGATGGCGCGTTGCCGGAAGCTCCATGGTGGCAGCGGCTGATTCCCGGCGGCAGTCGCCGGCTCGCTCGTAGCGGCGTCGCCCGCTGGCGGGCCGCGGATGTCGAGGGGGCGACGACGGCTTTCGCCGGCGCTGCCGAGCTCGATCCCCAGCAACCGAAGCGCCTCTACGATCTCGGCACCGCGCTCGCTGCCTCCGGCAATCTGGAGACCGCGTTTCCGATGCTCGAGGCGGCGAATGAGGGAGGGGTCCGGGGCGCTGCATACAACTCGGGCACCGCGGCCCTCGGGGGCATGCAGGCCGAGGCCGCCCTGAGCTGGCTGCGAAGCGCGATGCTCGAAGATTCCGACGATCTCGAGGCCAAGCACAACTACGAGCTGGCGCTGCGGTTGCGGGAGGAACAGCAGCAACAGCAACAGCAGCAGGATCAGCAGCAGGATGAGGAACAGGATCAGGATCAGGAAAACCAGGAGCAGCAGGAGAACGACGAGGAGGGGAAGCCAACCCAGACCCCGACACCGTCTGCAAGCCAGGGTGCGGCGCCGACTCCCACCCCGGATCCCAACCAGCCGTTGTATGCCGCGCTCGAGCGAGCCGAAGCCGAGGCGCGGGAAGCCATGCGATCACCGACGCCGAGCGCCGGTAAGGTGGAGAAGGACTGGTGAGATATGCGGGCTAGCCTGCGTTTCGCCGGTGTCGTGCTGGTCTCGGTTCTGGCCGCTGCCGTGGCCTCCGCCTCCGAGCCGAGCTTGGAGGTGCTGCTGGATCCAAGGGTCTTCGGGGTCGAGGATGCTGCGAGGCTCGTGGTGCGGATTCTCGAGCCGGCGGGCACGCCGGTGGTGAGTCTGGGCGAACTCAACAACCTCGAAGTGGTGTCGGGTCCGTCGACCAGCTCCGAGTTCTCGTGGGTCAACGGCGCGGCGACCCGTGCCGTCAGCTTCACCTACATACTGCGGGGAGTGGAGGTGGGAGCGGCTTCGGTGGGACCGGTACGAGTGAAGATCGGCGACACCGAGCTGCTTGCCGAAGCGATGAGCGCTGAGGTCGTTCCGGGAAGCGTGGTTCCGAAGCGTGCCGGCCGCCGCCGGTCGGTCTTTTCGCTCGATCCTTTCGAGGACATCCTCGGGCGCCGGCAGCCGGCCAGATCGGCTCGGGTGGGCCTGCGCCAGCAGGTCAGCGCGCGGCAGGTGGTGCTCGGCCAACCGGTCGTTGCCACCATCGTGCTCGATACCACCGCGGGCGGCGTCGATGGTTTCGAATGGGTGACCGCACCGTCCTATCCGGGGTGGTGGGCGCAACGGGTCGAGCCGCCGGAACGGATAGCGGGTGAGGTCGTCGAGGTGGACGGCGTTCGTTACAACCGTTTCACGGTTGCTCAGCACGTGCTGGTGCCCCTCAAGGCGGGCCGGCTCGCGCTGCCGGTGGTCGCAGCGAGGATCGGATTCCGGGCATCGAGTATTTTCGCACCGCAGCAGGTCGTCGAGCGGGGAACGCAGGAGATCGTGATCGACGTCGGGCCGCGTCCGCAAGCCCCTGGAGGTTTTTCCGGGGCGGTGGGAAATCTGCGTTATTCGGTGAAGATCGAACCCGCGACGATCGATTTCGGGGAGTCCGCCGTGCTCTCCATCGAGCTCCGTGGCAACGGCAACCTGCCGCTGGTGGAGGCGCCGGCGCTGTGGCCGAGCTGCCCCGGTTGCGACAGCTACCCTCCGGAAGAGGACAGCGCGGTCATCGTGGATGACTCCGGCATTCATGGTACTCGAACGTGGCGCACGACTCTGGTGCCGCGGGAATGGGGCGAGATCGAGCTCGAACCGGTGACGCTGGCGGTCTACGATCCGCCGGCGGGTCGATTCCGGCAACAGACCGTGGGACCTTTACAGCTGGTTGTGAATCCACCGCCGCCGACCCCGGCGCCGTCTCCGGCTGACGAACTCGTATCCGAAGCCGGCAGCCCGGTGGAAGAGGGAACCTCTCCCTTGCCGGTGGCCGGTGGCACTTCCGTTCCCTGGCCATGGATCCTCGGTGCGCTTGGGCTGGGTTTGCTGGTGGGAGGGGTCGCACCGATGATCGCCGCCCGCCGTCGGAAGACGGCTCTGCCCGCGCGACGAACGGGGGAGAGCCCGGCCGAGCGTGCACGGGAACTGCAGGTGGCGCTCGAGCGCTGGTGGCTCGATGCGCGGATGCGGTCGAAGGGGAAGGCTCTTGAAGAGGAGATGCAACAGGTGCGGCGCGATCTCGAGGAGGTGCGTTTTGCGCCCAGTCGGGCCGACCACACCGAAACCGTGGTCGATCTCGAGGAGCGACTGCGGGGACTGATGCGTCGTGCATGATACGATTTTAGAATGTCTCAACCAGAGGTCTTCAGCCTGCCTCTCGGCGATCTCGAGCCGTTCCTTGATCGAAAGAGGTACTCGGCCTTCGCCATGTCACAGCTCCAGCTGTCCTCCTTTCTCGCGGAGATTCTGAGGAAGGCCAACGACTTCGTGCCCTCGGAGGCGGGCTCGATCCTCATGGACCAGCCGGTGGAGCGAGCGGAGACCCCGGACGAGGTCCTGCTGTATTTTGTCGCCGCCTTCGGTCCCTCCGGGTCCTCGATGCTCGGCAAGAGCATTCCGGCCGATACCGGCGTCGTGGGGCATGTGTATCGAACCGGTGAACCCTACCTGATGTCCGATCCCGAGAGCGACCCGAATTTCTACCCCAAGTTCGACCAGGACCACGAGTTTCGAACCACCGGCGTCATTGCGGTGCCGGTGCGCATCGAGCGCACGGTGTGCGGCGTCCTCGAGTTGCTCAATCGTTCCGACGGCAAGCCGTACTCCGAGCGCGACATGAAGATGCTCGAGATCTTTGCCCGTTACACCTCGATCTCGAT
>JAOZUP010000446.1 GCA_029938595.1 Thermoanaerobaculales bacterium
CTCCTCATCGTCAGCTGCCCATGCGCCCTCGGCCTCGCGACCCCGCTGGCGGTGAGCGCCGCCATCGGACGAGCGGCTCGCAAGAAGATCCTCATCAAGGGGGGTGACGCCCTCGAAAACCTGGCCCGGCCCGGGCTCATGATCCTCGACAAAACCGGGACCCTGACCGAGGGGCGACTGGCGGTGGTCCAATGGTGGGGCGACGAAACGGTTCAGCCGATGGTCGGCGCCCTCGAGGCCCACTCATCGCACCCTGTGGCCCGCGCCCTCAACGAGGCCTTCGGGGATTCGGAAACACCGGAGATCATCGAGGCACGAGAGGTTCCCGGGGCCGGCATCGGTGGGATCTGCGAAGGCCGTCGCGTGCTGGTCGCCTCACCCTGGCACGCCGCCCGTGAGATCGGACCGCTGCCGCCGACGGCCGACGAGGCGGTTGTGAGCTTCGCTGCAGAGGGCCTGAGCCCGGTGGTCGTCGCGGTGGACGGCGCGGTGGCGGCGGTGGCGGGGATCGGTGATCCCCTGCGACCGGACACCGCCGACGCCCTGACGGCGATCCAGGAACGTGGCTGGCAAGTGGAGATCCTCTCCGGCGACCACCCCGTGGTCGTCCAGTCAATCGGCCGCGAGGTCGGGCTGGCGCCGGAGCGGGTGCGAGGCGGCGCGACGCCCGAAGCCAAGCTGGAGGCTGTGAGAACAGCCGCGAAAGAGGAAACGGTGGCGATGGTCGGCGACGGCGTCAACGACGCCGCCGCGCTCGCCGCGGCCACCGTGGGAATCGGCGTCCACGGCGGCGCCGAGGCCGCCCTCGCCGCAGCCGATGTCTACCTCGGCCGGCCGGGACTGACACCGCTTCTCGAGCTCCTCCAGGGCGCCCGCCGCACCCTCGGCGTCATCCGCCGCAACCTCGTCTTCTCCCTCGCTTACAACGTGGTCGCGGTGAGCTTCGCCATGACCGGCCACATGAGCCCCCTGCTCGCCGCAATCCTGATGCCGCTGAGCTCAATGACGGTCGTATTGAGTTCCTACCGCGCGAGAACATTCTGAATTCGGAATTCGGAATTCGGAATTCGGAATTCGGAATGCCACCCAACCTCCCAGAATAACCGTAAGGGGGTGGGACGCAATTCAGAATTCAGAATTCAGAATTCCGAATTCCGAATTCAAACGTATGATATAGACGTTATGTCCGCTGTTTATATTGCCCTGCCGCTCGCCCTGCTCCTCGCTCTTGCCGGCGTGATTGCCTTCATCTGGTCGGTGCGCTCTGGACAGATGGACGATCTCGAGACGCCGGCGCTGCGAATCCTCAGCGAAGAGGACGAGCGCACCTCCGAGCCCGGGGAAGACTACAACTAGCGAGCGCCGAAGGCGCGACAGATATTTAGCCTGGGGCGTCAACCCGCGCTCGGCTGGCGAGCGAGTCGAGCCGGATCTGTCGCCGCTTCGCGGTTGGAGTTCGCCGGTCTCGCGACTCGACCAAACCTCCGACGGCGGAATCCGTACCTCCCTGTAACTGACACCCCTGGCGAAGGCAAAGAGATTGATAAGGAGAACAATCAGATGATGCTCCACGACCCTTGTTCCCGGAAAACAGATCGTCGCCACTCGGAGGCGATCGTGGGGTTTGGAGCACGACCCGCCCTCAACAACAACCCCAGGACACCAGACAACAACCCCTGACAGCCCCCACCCCCAAAGGCCGTGACGGCGTCCGGGCGCCGGAACGGTCCCCCCCATCGCATCACAATTGGGCCGGAAACAAGATTCGAAGCTCCGATTGAATGTGACGGCAACCCGATGAGGCAGAAGGTTTCGAGTACAGAGTTGGGTTAGGGGTTAGGAAGTTAGGAAGTTAGGAGGTTGTCACTCCTCACCTCCTCACCTCCTCACCTCCTCACCCTCCCACCCTTTACCCTATGAACATGGCGTCGCCGTACGAGAAGAAGCGGTAGCGCTCGGCGATCGCTTCCGTGTACGCCGTGAGGGTCTTCTCGCGGCCGGCGAACGCGCTGACCAGCATGAGCAAGGTCGAGCGCGGGAGGTGGAAGTTGGTGAGCATGGCGCCGACCCCACGAAACTCGAAACCAGGCGTAATGAAAATCCGGGTCCACCCGTGACCCGGCCGAACCCGCCCCTCCCCCACCTCGAGCGCCCCTTCCAGCGCGCGAACAGAAGTGGTGCCGACACAGACGATGCGGCGTCCGGCATCGAGGGCGCCGTTGACGGCCGCGGCGGCATCCTCGGAGAAGCGATACCACTCCTCGTGCATCTCGTGATCCTTGACCTCCTCGACCTGAACCGGGCGGAAGGTGCCGAGCCCGACGTGGAGGGTGAGGAATCCGATCTCCGCCCCCGCCTCACGAACTCCCTCGAGCAGATCCTCGGTAAAGTGGAGCCCCGCTGTAGGCGCCGCCACGGCGCCGGGGTTGGCCGCATACACCGTCTGGTAGTCCGAGCGATCCGCGTCGACCGCACCCTCCGGCCTTTCGATGTACGGCGGCAGCGGCATCTCGCCGATACGATCGAGCCGCATGAGATCGAGCGGTGGGTCGAACCGTACGATCCAGCGCCCCTCGCCCAACGATTCCGCCGGTTCGGCCGCACCGCCGTCTGAGAGCACCAGCCGTTCCCCCGAACGTGCCCGCGCCGACGGGCGGAGCAGGCTCTCCCAGCGATCGTCCGTTACCCGGCGCAGGAGGATCAGCTCTAAGACCCGCCCGGTGGGCCGGCGGGCACCCAGCCGGGCCGGTATCACCCGGGTGTCATTGAGCAGCAGGAGATCGCCGGACCCCAACAGCCCGGGAAGATCGCTCACTTTCCGGTGCTCCAGGCTGCCGCCGCTGCGATCGAGCGCCATCATTCGCGATGCGCCCCGCTCCGCCGGTTTCTGCGCCACCAGTTCGATCGGAAGCTCGAAATCGAAATCGTCGGTTTGCACCCGCGCATAATACACATCCGTATCCCGTGCCCGACGATCCGGTATTACAATTCCCGGGTGGCCAGACCACCCTCCCACCGTCTCGGCCGTCGCTCCGAGTGGGCCGCGCTGCTACTGCTGCTTGCCAAGGGCTACCGGTTTCGCCACCGCAACTGGCGCGGTGCCGGCGGCGAGCTCGACCTGGTGATGCAACGTCGCGAAGAGATGGTCTTTGTCGAGGTCAAGGCGCGGTCGGACGCGCTGTACGGTGGCGCGGTCGCAGCGTTCGACAAGAAAAAGCAGCAAGTGCTGGTCCGCGTCTCGGCGGCCTATCTCAGCCGCTACAGCCTGTGGGAAAGGCCATGCCGGTTCGACCTCATCACCGTCGAACGGGTCGGCGGGATGCTTCCATGGCGTATCCGCCATTACCGCGACGTGTTCCAACCGAACCGCGGGCGGCAGTTTTGAATAACGAGTTAAGAGTTAA
>JAOZUP010000082.1 GCA_029938595.1 Thermoanaerobaculales bacterium
GTCAAGCGGCTGATCGGACGGCGTTACGACTCCGAGGAGGTTCGTTGGGCGAGGACCCTGGTCCCGTACTCGATCGTCGAGGCTGAGAATGGCGATGTCAGCATCGAGATTCGCGAGAAGCAACATAGCCCACCAGAGATCTCGTCATTCATCCTGCGTGAAATCAGGGAGTTTGCCGAGGAGTTCCTGGGCGAGGAGATTAACCAGGCCATCATCACGGTGCCGGCCTACTTCGACGACAGCCAACGCCAGGCAACCAAGGACGCCGGCACCATCGCCGGCCTCGAGGTCGTGCGGATTATCAACGAGCCGACGGCGGCGTCTTTGTCCTACGGGTTCGGCACGAACAAGAATGAGACGATCGCTGTCTACGATCTCGGCGGCGGAACCTTCGACATCTCGGTGCTCGAGATCGGTGATGGAATATACGAGGTCAAATCCACTGCAGGTGACACTTTCCTCGGTGGAGAGGACTTCGACTCACGGGTTATGGAACACCTCCTGCAGGAGTTCAAGACTGAAACGGGGCTCGATCTGTCTGACGATATGATGGCCATGCAGCGCATCAAGGAGGCCGCAGAGTCCGCCAAGTGCGAACTCTCCAGCAGCGAGGAATCCGAGATTTCCTTACCGTTCATCGCGGCCGATCACACCGGTCCCAAGCATCTCCAGGTGACGATCAGCCGCAGCCAGCTTGAGGGTTTGGTGGCGGATCTGGTGGAACGCACTCTCGAGCCGTGCCGGAATGCCTTCGAGGCGGCGAGGCTCGAGCCGGATGAGATTGACGAGATCATCCTGGTTGGTGGCCAGACTCGGATGCCCCTGGTGCAGAAGACGGTGACCGAGTTTTTCAAGCGCCCGCCCAATCAGGATATCAACCCCGACGAGGTCGTGGGCATCGGTGCTGCGATCCAGGCGGGCATTTTACAGGGCGAGGTCAAGGACCTGATTCTTCTCGATGTGACACCGCTCTCTCTCGGAATCGAGACTCACGGCGGGCTCTTTACCAAGATCATCGAGCGCAACTCCACCGTGCCGACAAAAAAGTCCATGATCTTCACTACCGTGAGCGAAAACCAAACAACGGTGAACATCCACGTTCTCCAGGGCGAACGCGGGATCTCGAGTGAAAACCGGTCTCTCGGCCGCTTCGACCTCGTGGGCATTCCCCCTGCCCCGCGCGGCGTACCGCAGATCGAGGTCACGTTTTCGATCGATTCGAACGGCATCGTCAATGTTGGTGCCCGCGATCTTGCGACCGGTAAGGAGCAGAGCATCGAGGTCAATCCGGCGGGAGGACTTTCCAAGGTCGAGATTGACGCACTCATCGCGGAGGCCGACAAGTTCCGCAAGGACGATCAGGAGCACCGCGGGATCCGTGAGCTGCAGAATCGTCTCGAGGGTCTGCTCTACACAAACGAACGAGTGATGCGGGAGTTCGGCGGCAGTCTTTCAACCGAAGATCGGGAAGAGGTGAGAGCGACGTTGAATCGCGCGCGAAAAGCGCTGACCAGCGAGGAGCAGTCAGTTCTCGAGGAGGCGATCTACGCCGTTCAAGATGCAGCGCAGATTCTCACCAACATCATCATGCTCGATCCTGTCGCCGCCCTCGGTGGCGAGCTCAAGATGAAACCTGACACGTCGAAGTCGAAGAAAGAAGAAACCGAGAGCTGATATGACAGCAGGGGCGAGGCGAGACTACTACGAGGTTCTCTGCGTCGAGCGGAGCGCTTCGGCGAGCGATATTAAGGTTGCGTACCGGCAACTCGCGGTGAAGTACCACCCGGATCGGAACCCAGACCTCCCGGAAGCTGAGGAGAAGTTCAAGGAGGCCTGCGAGGCCTACGCCGTACTCTCGGATGCCAATAAGCGAGCTCGGTACGACCGCTTCGGCCACCAGGGTCTGGGCGGGGAAGGATTCACGGGCTTCGACCCCGGAGCTTTCGGGGATTTTGCAGACATTCTTGGAGATCTCTTTGGATTCGGGGATATTTTCGGTGGACGGAAGCGCGGCACGGGTCAGCGACCGCGCCGTGGACACGATCTCCAGTACACGTTGAAGCTCCCTCTCGAGGAAGCGGCAAGAGGGGTGGAGCGCACCATTCGGGTGCCGAGGCGCGAATCCTGTGAGCGATGTTCCGGTTCGGGCTCCGAGCCCGGCACCACCCCTGAAACCTGTGGTACCTGCCAAGGGGTGGGTCAGGTGGCGTTCCGTCGCGGGTTTCTGTCCGTTGCCCAGACCTGCCCGAGCTGCGGTGGTGCTGGGCGGGTGAGCCGCGACCCCTGCGTGGACTGTGCCGGCAAGGGCAGATCCGAGCGCGAGGTCTCGCTCAATGTGACGGTGCCGGCGGGCGTCGACAGCGGCATGCGGCTGCGGCTTGCCGGTGAAGGTGAAGGCGGGTCTCTTGGAGGTCCGCCGGGAGATCTCTTCGTCGTGATAGCCATCGCAGAGCACGACCTGTTCGAGCGCGACGGCGTCGACCTCCACCTCGAACTCCCGATTTCTGCGTACCAGGCGATGCTCGGCACAACCGTCGCGATGACCACGATTCTCGGTGAGGAGCGCGAGGTTGGGGTCGCCGCAGGAGCGCAGCCCGGCGAGGTGATCCGGTTGAGCGGTTCCGGTATGCCGCACGTCAACGGCCGCCGACGGGGAGATCTCCACGTCCACCTCCGAGTGGTCGTTCCGAAGAGGGTCAGCGCTGAGCAGCGGCGGCTCATCGAGGAGGCTGCTGAGCTTGGTGGCGGCCTCGAACCGGAGATGGATGGCGGGTTCTTCGACCGATTGAAGCGGGCCTTCGGTGGTAGCGATTAACGTTGAACGTTAGAACGTTAGAACGTTGAATGTTCCAGCCCAACGGTCCCGACCACAGAAGGCATTTGTCTCCAACCCTTTGACGTTTAACGTTCCAACGTTTTGACGGAAGCAATCACCATACACTTATGCTACTGAAGCGACGATCGCGGTTTGAACAGTGAAAGGGCAATGATGGAAACCTGCCTGAGCCTTTGCTGCAGTCTCCCGGAGAGCATGGAGGACGAGCTTCCGCGGATGCTGGACGGGTGGCCCGTGCTCGGGACCGAGATCGGTGATGCGCATTCTGGCGAGATCTCGGCCACAGTTTTCTTTGCCGCCGGGAACGCCGGTGCGGCTGATCGGTTGAGGATGTTGCTTATGGCGCGAGGTGTGGAGGATGTCCTCATCGAATCGGTGCTGTCTGAGGATTGGCTGGTCGGGTACCGTGAGAGGGCGCGCCCCTTTCCGGTCGGTGACACTTGGTGGATCGATCCTCGACCCGAATCGACTATTTCACCACCGGCGGGACGACAACGGCTGGTGATCGAACCGCGGATGGCCTTCGGGTCCGGCAGCCACGAGTCGACCCAGCTGATCCTGTTGGAACTGGAAAAACTCGGGATCGACGGTGCGACGATCCTCGACCTCGGGACCGGGTCCGGAATCCTGGCCATCGCCGCGGCCGAGCTGGGTGCGAAGATGGTTGTCGGCCTTGACATCGACGAGGATGCGATCTGGGTCGCGCGCGAAACCGCCGACCTCCAAGAGCGCCCGGCCCGGGTGCGATACGTGCTCGGATCACCGGATTGCCTGGAGACAGGGGGATTCGACGTCGTCAGGTGCACCATGATCTCAGCAAACATGCTGCCCCTTCTCCCCCAACTTCACGTGCTCTTGGCGCCGGGAGGCGTGGCGGTGCTGTCAGGCCTCCTCGCGATTGAGACAAGTGACATCACCGAAACGTTGTCGTCGCTTGGCCTCGAGGTGACGGGTGGGCGGGTGCTCGGAGAGTGGGGAAGCCTGGTGGTGACGGTGCAAGGCCGATGAAGAGCCCGCCGTGGCTGCTGGTAGCACCTGGTCTCATGGAGAGCGGACGATCGGTGATCCTCGAGGCGGCGGAGGCTCGGCACGCGACTGGCCCACTGCGTCGCCGCCCGGGTGACGAGGTAATTCTTGTCGATGGTGCCGGGCTGGTGGCTCGGGCCGTCCTGCGGATAGCGGAGGGCCAGGTCGTAGAGGCCGAGATCGTGGACATGCGTGCCGAAGAACCGCCACACAGTGAGGGGGTCATGCTTGCGATGGCAGTGGTCGGCAACCGGGCCGTTGAGTGGGCGATTCAGAAGTCTGTGGAGATTGGGGTCAGGCGGTTCCTGCCATTGGTGACGGATCGCACGCAAGTGAAGAGAGGCACCCTGTCCGGCCGCGCCGAACACTGGCGGCGGATCGCCCTGCAGGCCCTCAAACAGAGTCATCGGCCGTGGGCGATGGAGATCGCGAATATCAGGCCTCTCGCCGAAGTGGTGGATTCCGATACCCTTGGCCGGGGCGGGGTCGTTGCCGGCCGCAACGGCGTGGCGCTCGCCGATCTGCCACCGTCGGCCGGGCGTCTGCTCGTGGTTGGGCCCGAGGGTGGGTTCTCACCGGACGAGGGCAAGCTCTTCGCTGACCGGGGGTGGCCGCGTTTGCGGTTGGGCGTTCACACCCTGCGAACCGAGACTGCGGCGGTCGTCGGGGCAGCAATGTTGGTCGCGAGGGACGAAGGTCTGCTGACGGTGAGGAAGTAAGGAAGTGAGGAAGTGAGGAAGTTAGGAGGTGAGGACCTAACCCCCTAACCCCCTAACCTCCTAACCTCCTGACCTCCTGACCTCCTGACCTTTAATTTCGCGGTAGACTCTCCCTATGAGCAACGACATTATTTGGATCGACTCACACGCACACCTCACAATGTTCGACCGCGACGAGGTGCCTGAAATTCTCGATCGTGCAATGGGAAACGGTGTTGCGGGCGTTCTGACCCCTGCGACGGGTGGTGAGGACCTCGAACGCGCGGTCAGTTTGACCGTGGACCATCCGGGAAGGGTAGTGGCGGCCGCCGGGGTCCACCCCCACGAGGCGGCGTCGCTCGACGACGGTTTGAAACGTCGGATCGAACGGGCCTGCGAGGCGAAGGGCGTGGTCGCTGTGGGCGAGATTGGCCTCGACTACCACTACATGAACTCACCACGCGAGGACCAGATCGAGGCGCTGGTGTGGCAGCTCGACTTCGCACTCGAGATTGACCGTCCGGTCATCCTTCATAACCGTGAGTCCTGGATGGACCTCGAGCCGCTGCTCGCCGACCGTCGAGGTCGCCTGCGGGGTGTTTGTCACTCCTTTACGGAAGGTCCCTCAGAGGCGCGACGGGTGGGGGAACTGGGCCTCTGGGTGGGAATCTCCGGGATGGTGACCTTCAAGGCGGCCGACAACATTCGCGAGATGGTGGGCGCCGTCGAACCCGAGCGTCTCCTGGTTGAAACCGACAGCCCGTTTCTGGCGCCGGCGCCTCACCGTGGGAAGCGCAACGAGCCGGCGTTCGTGCCGTTTGTAGGGAAGCGTGTTGCCCAGGAATTGGAAAAGACGGAGGTTGAGATTGCCGCGCTCTCAACCTCCGGCTTCAAAGAACTCTTTGGCGTCGGAGAAGAGTGGCCCGGATAGGAGTTTAGGTCTTTTTTGGCCGCCGTCCGCGGCGGCGCGGGATGTTCTTCAAGCTGATGGTCAGCATCCCTGTTGTCGAATCCTGGCCGACGTCGAATCTTTGGGCCTCCTCGAATGAGAGACCGTAGAGATCGAAAAACTGTGGTGCCTTCAGACTTACCGAACGCCGCCTGCGCGAGAGTTTTAGTGCACCATCCTCGTCGGGTTTCTTTGTGATCTGGATTCCGACAATCTTCCTGGTTTTGTCGAAAAACAGCACGGCGTACGACACAGAATGCAGGTTGAACGCTTCAACCGAGGCGGCATCGAATGAAATCAAACCGCTTGGTCGAATTGTAGCTCTGGGCCGAACACCGGATTTTTGGGGCGGTATGAACTTCTCGAACGCCATAGAACACCTCCCTACAGATTAGCGTCAGCATATTGACTTTTTCATTGACAGTCAAGGATTTTTTTTGATAATTTCTTAGAAAATATTGATTCTGTCTGTACCATGGCTGAGGTCAATTCTGAAACCAAATAGAGAAATGAATATGCTCTCGTGACATCAAAGGCACTGGGAGAACTCTTTCTTGAATGTCGACGGTGAATATTCGTTTGGCGGCATTCGGTGGCGAAGACATTATTGGGCGCGAATAATTGACATGGGATCTCGTGAATTCAAAATAGATTCGTCCGTCGATAGGTGTGGCCTGTAATACGTTTCTGAGGTTGACTTGCGCCACCGAATGTCGAAGATCCACATGCGGTGCAGTGGATCGAGGAGGTTGGGATCGCCGCCCATTTGGCGAATATCAAGGACGCGATTCATTATGATTTCGCGCGCACCCAACTGTAATGGTTTCACGATGCGCCGGAAAGCGATTGCCGGTCAATTGCGGGCTGTAGAAGTGAACACATTGGTGAGCTACGGGCGGATGTGGACTGCCGGGGGGTGAGCTATTTGGCGGTCAATCCCGTCGGTTACGCGGGCGGGTATTCACAAGCGCTCGGCGCCAGGGCTCGGACTCTCATCGGCAGCTACTCCGCGCCGATCATTGGCCGAGTTTGCATGAAAATTCTGATGGCGGATGTCACTGGCATTCCAGGGGTCTCTATCGGAGACGAGTTCCTCACTCGGTCGCCGCCCTCGCTACGACACCCGGTGAGATAAGCGGGTTAACGCCCGATCGTGCTAACGTTTCAACGTTCTAACGTTTCTATGAGGTGATTTAGGTGCGTGCGAGCGTCGTCATTCCTACGTACAACCGGCTGCGGGATCTTCAGCGGGTGATTGTGGCTATTGAGGAGCAGGCCGGGCAACTCCGGGCCGGCGTGGAGATTGTGGTTGTTGATGACGGTTCCAACGACGGCACCTGGGAGTGGCTGAGTCCTCGAGCCGCGGTGCCGGAATTCACCGTTTTGCGGCAATCCAACTCGGGACCGGCGGCTGCCCGGAATCGGGGGGTGGAGACCGCGGTCGGTGAGATCGTGCTCTTCCTTGGCGATGACACGGTGCCCCAGTCGGGATGGCTGGCCGCCCACCTCGAGGAGCATCGGTTGTTCGGATCTCGGGGGCCGATGGCGACCCTCGGTTACACATCCTTCCCACCTGATACCGAAAGCCCGTTCAGGAGGTTCATCAACGAGTACGGCGCCCAGTTCGGTTACTCGATCATCGAAGATCCGACCCAGGTGCCGTTCAACTTCTTCTATACCTCCAATATCTCGCTGCCGCGGGTGATCCTCGAGCGTCTTGGTGGGTTTCTGGAGGACTTCCCGTCAGCGGCGTGGGAAGACATCGAGTTTGCCTACCGTGCGGTGAGAGAGGGTCTCCGCCTTCGCTACCAACCACGGGCCCGAACCCTCCACTACCACAGTGTTAAACCGCGGACATTCTGTCGCCGACAGAGGACATCGGGGCTCTCGGCGGCGATCTTTGCCGGTCTGCACCCGGAGCTCGGAGATTTCCTGGGATTGCCGCGCGCGAAAAGGAGACCTCCGCTGCGACGCCTTCTAAGACCGTTATTGGCCGTGTTTATCGAGTTCGGAGAACATTTTGGGGGCGTTGTGCCTGGGAGGATCTACAAGACTTTCCTGGATGAGTGCTATCTCGAGGGCTTGGCAGAGGGATTGCATTCCCTGTAGCCGGAGGTGGCTCATGGCGGGATTGTGGGGGGTTCTTTTCGCAGGGGTCCTCGCTCTGTCTGGCGCCGTGCCGGTCAGAGCCCAATTTGCCTCGAATGGATCGTCGTCGTCATTGCAAACCGCCGCCGGAGCGACCGCATCGGCACGGGCTGCTACGACGGCAGACATGCCCACGGGTGCCGGCGCGGCGGATTTGGTGAACGAGAGCGTGGTCGTTTTGCCGTGTATCCCGGTGGCGGCGTACTGGACGGGGCAGCCGCAATCCGACGGCATGCCACCGGGACCGGATCTGGCCATCGTGAGCACTAAGGTCCGGCCGAAGAACGCCCGGGTCCACCTCGACGGCCGATTTGCGGGGAGAGCGCGATACCTTGACGGCAAGCCGGGCTATCTGTACCTGGAGCCCGGTTTCTATCGCCTCGAGATTCGCTTTGACGGGTACCGGACCGTCGTCGTGGAGCTCGATGTCGCGGCAGGCTGCAGGTATGACCTCAAACACTATATGGAGCGGGTCAAAGGCACGCCCAAGGAAGGCAAGGGCGACCATTACGGCAAGGGAAAGCCATTTGATCGAGTCTTCGCCCCATTGCAGAAGGACGAAGAGGTTTTGGCATCGGCGCCGGGGCACGGTCCCGATCCGAGCCTCAGACGGGACCTCGCGCTTGGTTCCGGTCAAACGGGGGACACCCAAAGGAAAGTGGGGGCCTCACTGCTCATTCGTGTCGATCCAACCTCGGCGTCGGTTTCCATTGACGGCGATTTCGTCGCGACCGGCAGCGAGCTGCGAAAGATGGAGAACCCACTCGCCATGACGCCGGGGGCCCATCTCATCGAAGTCGAGGCTCCGGGGTTCATTGGCGCGGCCAGAACCATCGTTCTCGAGAACGGCGAGACGCTCGAACTCGTGATCACACTGTCTCGCGCAGAAAAAGACTGAAGGCAGAGGTTAGCTCGTTCCCATCCGGAAACTAGCCCGCATATCTTACCGGGAGTCCACTAGGGTTGTGTCGCCCGATTCGCGACAAACCCAGCGGATACTTGCGCTTCGCCGTCCTCGCTACGAAATACGGTGAAATGAACGGGCTGGACAGCGTGGGGAGACCCATGATAAAATGAAGCATCAATTGAGAAAGGGAGGGGTTCGGGAAAGCTGACCACCTTGAAACCTACCTGTAATGGGCCAACCTTAAAGGCCTGCCTTTATATCCTATCTTTTTGATCCCACCATATTGGCGGAACCGGCCCTCCCAATTTTTTCACTGCCCAGCCAACCGGCTGGGCATTTTTCTCATCCGTCAATTCTCTTCCTTTTCCTTAGTGAATTGTGACATTGGGGGGCGCGCCCTGAAGGACGCGCCCACACCGTCCTGCGGGAAAAAGCGCGGCTGCGGCATGAAGTCCAAAGAAACCGTAGGCGGGTCCTTCAGGGCCCGCCGCCACTAACTCGGTTCAGCGGCGCCGGTGTCGACCAGGGCGCCGGGTTCGATGCCGATCGATCTCAATGCAGCCGACCACCGCTCTTCTGCCGGCACGTCGAAGAGTATCGACGTGTCGAGCGGTGCGATGACCCACGAGTTGTCCTCTATTTCCTTCTCCAGTTGGCCGGGGTGCCAGCCGGAGTAGCCGAGTAGCAGAAAGTACCGACCTCCGGAAGATCCGCTGGCAAGGCGGGCCAGGGTCTCCGTATTCCCGGAGACTGAGATCGTGTCGGAGATGGCGATGTCCTCATCTGCTGGCGTTTCACCCTCACCTCGTTCGAAGAGAACGAAGCCGTGGCTCGGCTGAACCGGCCCGCCGGCGAGGACCTCGGGCAGTTCGTCGTCCACCGGTTCCTCACCGATTTCGATGAGGATCTCGCATAGATCGACATCCAACATGCGGTTGACAACCAAACCAAATGCCCCCTCGTCATGAGAGTGCACCCCGAGCAGCACCACGGACTGCCAGAAGTTTGGATCGGCAAGACCGGGCATCGCGATGAGGAAGCTGCCGGCAAGCGTGGGGGGGGGCTCGGTCACCGGTTCATCCTATCAGGAGATGGTTGGAACTGGGTCTCCAGCCGTACCGAGCGGAGCGCGGCGGCACCCTCCGCAACCTCGGGGGGCCTTGGATCCCTCGGTTGGGCAAAATCGAGCGTCAGTTGGTGGCCGGGCATATCCCAGACCATCGCGATGCCGCCATCGCCACCGGTGGTCATATTGCTGGGTGGTCCCCAGACCGCGATGGCTGTTGCCGGTGTCGCACGCCAATCCACCTCATCTCCGAACCGCAGCCGGTAGGGGGTGTATCTGAAAAGGTTTTCGGCCTGCAGGATGACCTCCACGAGCCGTTGCTCGGCGTCGAAGACGAACGCCCAGACGAACGCAGGTCCGGCGTTGGCGGTCAGGGCTGAAGCGGTTGGGTCGGAGGACCGAGCCGACAGCGCCTCGGCAACGCGTTCGCGACTGTCTCCCAGTGCGACGCCCATCAGGCGTGCTTTCTCCACGTCCACATCGAGGGTCACGACGTGCTCGGCGAGGATGGATTGCACCTCCGGATCGGCGAGAAAACGCCGTTCTCCGGGCAGAGTCACCGCCAGGTAGAGATCTTTGGCGCCGCTGGCCAGGATCTCGCGGAAGATCGTCATGGCCTGCTTTCGGTTTCCCAGCAGAAACGAAGTGGCCTCGAGATAGACCGCGGTTTCAGCTCGTTCCGGGTGGAGACTCACAGCCTGCCGAAACGCCCGGTCGGCGGCCGTGTAGTCACCGAGGTGGAAAAGCGCTCTCCCGATTTCGGCCGCGGTGATGTACCGCGATTCCGGGTCGTCGAGTGCGTTGAACGGGGTGAGGATAGCGATAACATCGACATACCTATGGCTGCGGGCCGCCTCCCGCGCGCGTTCGAGCGCGGTTTCTAAATCATCCGCTGCCGCGTTTCCGCAGGGATGGATCGCGACCAGAATCGCCACCATATGGACAATCTTTCTCACGGCCAAACCGTATCCCGAAACGTCGCCGGCGTCCATAACCGTTTTGAGTTTAGAGTTGGCCCGGGGCCACCAAATCCTGTCGGAGGGAGGGGTGAGAATTCTCAACTCTCAACTCTCAACTCTCAACTCGGTCAATAAGGTGGAAATTGAGGGTTAATATGTTCGGGTGACTGAGCCCGATCACCAGATACGCATCAGCCGTCCGGAGCCTCCGCTCGATCACGATATCGTGCAGAAGCTTCGAGAAGGGCTCGAAATCTGTCCCGATCTGGCCTTCGCCTATCTCGCCGATGTCGAGGTGCCCGGCGGGGACCATCGGTCGGCGATGACACTCTTCGCATGGTTGGTTCCAGGTGCCGTGCGGTCGTTGCGCCCCGCGCTCAACCTCGTGTCGGAGGTGGTGGCCGGGGCATTGCCGGAGGATCGATTCCTTGACGTGGCGATCCTCAACTCGGTGCCGGAGTTGTTGCAGGATCTGGAGCGAGCCGACTGCCTCTTCGTGGTTCGAGACGGCGACGAACGGCGGTGGGCGCTAGACGCGGCGGCCGACCCTGGCTCCCACGACGAACCGGAGAACGGACGCAGTTGGTGGTGGCCTTTCTAACATTGGTAGAACGGTAGAAGGTTAAACGTTGAACGTTGAACGTTTCGACCCACCCACCCCGAGAAATCAGTCCGTCCCGATCCCACCGAACGTTCTAACGTGAAACGTTCGAACATTCTAACGTTCGAACTTGCCATTGCAGCGCGGCGGATCTTACAATGGCGCGGACCGGACGCTCGGCCGGAGGGAAGAAAAGATGGAGATTGATCGTTCGGAGGACAGGGGTGTCTCGGTGGTTGAAGTTCGTGGCGTCATCAACTTCGGTGAGTCCGCCCGGGAATTTTCCTCGTATCTTCAGGATCTCCTAGCCGCCGGTGTGCCGGCCGTGTTGGTTGACATGTCGGGGATCGACCACGTGGACTCTACCGGTCTCGGCGAGCTGGTGGGTTACCTGCAAAAATTCGAAAAGGATGGGCGTCGCCTGGCACTGTATCGGCCTCATCGGAGAATCCTCAGTCTGCTCCGGCTGACTCGGCTCGATGAGATTTTTTCGATTTACGAGAATCGGGAAGAGGCGATCACGGCACTCAGTCCCGAAGGTTCTTGATCTCGTACCTCCAACCGAACGGATCCTCGCGCGTCGCGGTCTGGATGCCTACAAGCTCGTCGTAGAGTTGTTTCCAACGGTCGTCGAACGGGAAATCCCAGCTCCGATCACCATCGACTATTCGGGAGATCCACGTGATGACAGCGGCGGTCCCACAGCATGCGGCTGCAGGAATCTCGCCGAGATCCTCGATCGAGATCCTGCACTCCTCGGTCGGCCAGCCGAAAATTCCGGAGGCGATCTCGAGGAGAGATATCCGGGTGATCGACGGCAGGATGCTGGGGG
>JAOZUP010000447.1 GCA_029938595.1 Thermoanaerobaculales bacterium
CGGCAACCATGGTCAAGAGCAGCTGGTGTACAAGCATGCAGTCGCCAGCATCGCCCCGGTGAGCCCTCTTCCGGGCAAGACACAACCGGATGATCCTCAGAGTTAGCCCACATTTCTCACCTGGTTTCGTCGCGGCGGTCGCGCTCGGCGTCATAGCCTCCATGAGCGGCTGTGCCACGGCGCCTCCCGCGTCGGCGCCGGCGCGCCTTGATTTTCCGTCACCTGACACCGGCCCCGGTCGCCCGGCGATCGATCGGGGGGTGCAACGCGATATCGACGCGGGATGGAACGACCTGCTCAGAGGTGATGCGGCCGCCGCCCGGAAAAGTGCCGCCCGGGTCGGCACAGGCCCGACAGCCGAGCTGCTCGGACTCCAGGCGACCATCGTCGCCGACGACGGCGATCCGATCCCCGGCCTCCGCCGCATGACCGACGCCCAGCCCGACTATGCTGCGGTCTGGATCACCCTCTCCGTCGCTGCGGAGAAGGCGGACAACGAGGCCGTCGCACTTGCCGCAGCCGACCACGGCGCCGACCTGTGGCCCGATGAGCGCTGGGAGAACCGGGCGGAGCAGCTCCACCAACGGTGGGTGGATGACCGCGTCTCCTCCGCACGGAGTCTTTACGAGGCGGAGCAACCCACGGGAGCGCTGGACACCCTTGCCCCGGCCCTCGCCCTCGAACCGGATAATCATCCGGCCGTGCTCCTCCAGGCGCGGATCCTCATCGCTCTGGATGAACCCGACCGCGCCGAGGCCGCGCTGGCCTCCCTCCCGAGGGACGACGATGTCGTGCGCCTGTCGGGAAACATCGCCGAATCCCGGGGGGACCTCAACGCCGCCTTGCGCATCTACGCTTCCCTGCCCAATGATCCGGAAGCCACAATGTTGGCAATCGGTATCGCCGAGGCCCAGGGCGAGTGGTCGACCGCAATGAACCTCTGGTCCGCCCTGCCGGAGGATATGCCGGAGAAAGCAACCGGGCTCAGTAAGGCCAAGCTCCGATGGCGCCTCTCAGTCATGCCCGATTACGTCCATGAAGCGTTGGACTCGACCAATCTCAACCGCGCCGGTCTCGCCGTCATCCTCGTCTCGCTGGCCCCCCAACTGGAAACACAGCCCGGTGGCGCGGTACCATTGTTGTCGGACATCATGGATTTACCCTCGCAACGTGAGATCCTCACCGCCGTGCGCCTCGGACTGATCGACAGCGATCAGCTCGATCACCGCTTCAATCCCGACCGGCCGGTCGCGGCCGGTGAGGTGCACTCAGCGATCGACAGGATGAGTGGGCTGCTCACGCTCGACCGTCCACATTGGTGCACCAATGGCGACGACAGCCCCTGCACCTCGCTCGACCCGCCGATCTCCGGCCAACGGGTCGCCGGAATTGTCATCACTCTGGTGGCGCGGGAGGGCACATGACCGAACACGCACCAAAGTTGCTGAAGGACCTCGAGCTTTTCTCGGAGCTCAACCAAAAGGAGCTCGAGGACGTCGGGTCGCTGGCGCAGATCCGAAAGATTCCCACCGACACGACAGTATTTCACGAGGGTGACGACGCCGACGCGATCTTCGTCGTGGTCAACGGCAAGGTCAAGATCGTCACGACCTCCACGGACGGCAAAGAGTTCATCCTGACCGTCCTCGGCGCCGGCCAGGTCTTTGGCGAGATGGGCATGCTCGAAACGGCGCCACGATCGGCGTCGGTCATCACGCTCACCGAGGTCGAGCTGCTCGTCATCAGCCGTGCCGACTTCGATCACCTGCTCAATACCAGTCCCGGCATCTCGCGCAAGCTGATGGCCATCCTGTCGCGCCGACTGCGCAGGGCCAACTCCAAAATGGAGTCCCTCGCCTACATGGATGTCGCCGGTCGTCTGGCCCGATATCTGCTCGACATGGCCCTCGACCACGGACAGCGGCTGGGCAACGGCTGGGTTTCCGTCCGCCGTCCGACCCACTCCGACATCGCACATTCCATCGGCACCAGCCGCGAGACCGTCTCCCGCCTGATCAACGAGTTCGAGGAAGGATTCGGGTTGGTCAATAAGGGGAAGTTCACCTACATCCGCGAGAATTTGCTTGAATAGCAAATTCTCGAATTAGGAATTAGGAATTAGGAATTAGGAATGCCCATCGCAACCCCTTGGATGAGTTTTCAGTTTTCCATCACAAGGGCACAAGGAACTCCGGATCGGAGGGGGTTGGGCTGCATTCCAAATTCCTAATTCCTAATTCTCCGTTGGGGTGGTTGTGCTGCATTCCTAATTCCTAATTCCTAATTCCTAATTTTCCGTTGGGTGTAGAATCTCCGCTCGGAGGCTTCCTTGAACTTTCCTCTTCACTTCTACAACACTCTGACCCGCAAGCTCGAGCTCTTCGAGCCTCTCGAGGAAGGCCACGTTCGCCTCTACACCTGTGGGCCGACGGTCTACGACTACGCCCACATCGGCAATCTCCGGACCTTTCTCTTCGAGGACATTCTGCGCCGCACTCTGAAGTTGGCAGGGTACGAGGTCACCCAGGTCATGAACCTCACCGACGTCGACGACAAGACCATCCGCGAGGCCAAGGCCGCCGGCGTCGAGCTGCGTGATTACACCGACCGCTACATCGAGGCCTTTTTCACCGATCTCGACACCTTGCGGATCGAGCGCGCCGAGCACTACCCGCGCGCCACCGACTACATTCAGCAGATGGCCGAGCTGATTGAACGTCTGGAAGCCGCCGGCCACGCCTACCGGAGCGATGACTCCATCTATTTCAGCATCGCCACCTATCCCGACTATGGGAAGCTCTCGGGGGTCAAACCCGAGGCCAACCTGGTGGGCGCGCGGGTCGACAACGAGGAGTACGAAAAGGATGACGCCCGCGACTTCGTGCTCTGGAAAGGGGCGCGGGAGGGCGAGCCCGTCTGGGAAACCTCGATCGGCCGTGGGCGGCCCGGCTGGCACCTGGAGTGCTCGGCCATGTCAATCGCGCTGCTCGGCGAGACCTTCGACATTCACACGGGGGGCGTCGACAACATCTTCCCCCACCACGAGAACGAGATCGCCCAGTCCGAAGGTGCAACCGGCAAAGAGTTCGTCCGCTACTGGCTCCACTCCGAATACCTCATGGTCGAGGGCGAGAAGATGGCGAAATCGAAGGGAAACTTCTTCACCCTGCGCAATCTTCTGGACAAGGACCTCGACCCGGTGGTGATCCGTTATTTGTTGATCTCGGTCCCCTACCGGCAGAAGCTCAATTTCACCATGGACGGCCTGCACGCCGCGGCACAGGCGGTCGATCGCATCGGCAACACCCTTCGCCGACTGGATCACAGCCCGCCCGCGGAGGTGGGGGAACTCGAGATCGAGG
>JAOZUP010000448.1 GCA_029938595.1 Thermoanaerobaculales bacterium
CAACAGGCAAAATTAGGAGTTAGGAATTAGGAATTAGGAATTAGGAATGCATCACAACCGTTCGGTAGAAGCTGGTGAGATGGCCGATAACTCAAATCTCAAAACTGATAGGGGTGGGCTTGTCACGGCGAAATCCGAAGGGTGAAGCCGGATGGTATAGCCGGCCCTGCTGCACATCGATGACCAAGTAGCCCCTGCTCTCAGCGAGAGTCTGTGATGCATTCCTAATTCCTAATTCCTAACTCCTAATTCAACCTTGCGTTGACTTCCCACCGCGAACCGGTTACTGAGGTCGGGTGCCAAACCCAGGAGACGTTCGTGCCCTCGAGCTGCGGGGGCTTTCGGTGCGCCTTGCCGACGAGGCCCGCCCGATCCTTCACGATCTCGATCTGCTCATCGAGCCGGGGGAGGCGAGAGGCATCGCCGGGCGGTCGGGGTCCGGCAAGTCGACCCTGCTCAACGCCATTTCAGGACTCGTTCCATGGCTGCACCGGGCCGAGGTGCGGGGAGACGTGGTCCTCGCGGGAGAATCCCTCTCCGACCTCGACCCCGGCCAGCGCGCCCACCTCCTCGGAACCTGTCTCGATCGTCCGGACGCCCAGCTCTTTCTGCCGACGGTAGCCCAGGAGATCGAGGCCGCCCGCCGCCTCCACGGCGATGGGGCCGATCTCGACCGGATAGCTGAGCGACTCGGCGTCGATGCGCTGGCCGAGCGCCGCGTTACGGAGCTCTCCTCCGGCCAGCGCCAACGGGTGGCTCTCGCGGCCGCCCTGGCCGCGAGCCCGCGGCCGGTGCTCCTCGACGAGCCCACGGCGCACCTCGACTCGGATGGTGCGCAGAGGCTCGCCGAGCTTTTGACCGAGGCCCTCGCGGTGGGCGGTTCGTTCCTCCTCGGCGAGCAGGCCGGGTGGCGGCTGGCTGCGGGCGTTGGGGCCTGGTCGAAGCTGGAGGAAGGGCGAGTCGAGCCCTGCGGCCGTCCTGAAATGCCTATTTGCTCGCCACCGCCGGACGCGGGAACGGAGATCGTCCTTGCAGCCAGCGGACTGACGGTCGATCGTGGCGGGCGCCGCCTGCTCGAGGGAGTCGATCTCGAGCTGCGGTCCGGCGAGGTGGTGCTGCTCACCGGCGCCAACGGCGCGGGCAAGTCGACCCTGGCACAGGTGTTGGCGGGGGTGAGAAAGGCGGCTTCAGGGTCAGTGACCCGCACCGGCCGGGCCGTGCTGATGCTGCCGTCGGCCGAACTCCAGCTCTTTGCGGGCACGGTCGCCGGCGAGGTGACGGCGGTCAATCGGGCGCAGGCCGAGTCGGCAAGAGTATTGCGCCGCCACCGCCTCGAGCACCTCGGCGCCCGCGCGCCGTGGACGCTCTCACGCGGCGAGCGCCAGCGCCTGGTGCACGCAAGCCTCGATCTCCTGCGGCCCGAGATCATGATCATCGACGAGCCGGGTCAGGGTCTCGACCCCGAGGACCTGGAGGATCTCGTGCGCCTCATCCACCGGCGGGCGGAGAAGGGGAGGGCCTATGTGCTGATCTCCCATCGCCGCGAACTCGCCGCGGCCGCGCACCGTCACCTCCGCATCAAGGATCGGCGGCTGGTGGAGGGCGAGTCATGAGGGATGCCCGTCCGTGGACCTACGCCGCCCTCTTCGGCACCCTCTGGGGCGCCCTCGAGGCGACCCTCGGCACCGCGGTCTATCTGGGAAAGCTCCCTCTCCGCGGGACGATCATGGGTCTCGTCGGGCTGCTGTGCCTGGTCTGTCTGCGACGCCTCCAGCCGCGGCCCGGCGTCTGCCTGCTGGCGGGCGTGGTGGCCGTGTTCTTGAAAGTCTTCACGCTCGGTGGCCTCTATCCTGGCCCGATCATCGGCATCGCCGTCCAGGCCCTGGCGGTGGAGATCGCGATGACCGGCAGCGGCGGCCGGGCCGTCGGTGCGGCGGTCGGCGGTTTCTTCGCGCTTGCCACGAACCCGCTGCAGAGGCTGGGAATGATGTGGGTAGTGTCGGGCTCCGAGGCCGTCGGGTCGTACCTCCGGTTGCTCGAGGAGGCCGCGGCGGGAGTGGGTCTGGGTGGGCTGCGGCCCGCCGTCATCATCGGCGCCATCGTTGTCGCCACCGGTCTGGTGGGGGCGGCCGGTGGACTGTGGGCGTGGCGGGTCGCGGGCCGGGTGATGCGCCGGCTGGGGGAGCGCCCTTGAACCGGGTAGCCGCACTGATGCTCGCAGTGGCGACCGGGGTGGTGCTCTTCGGCTCTCCTCCGTGGGCAGCATCGGCCGCGCTGATCGCGGTCGCGGCGGCGTGGTACCTGGACCCTCCGGCGGTGCGTGCGGGGCTTCGCGTCGGCGTCGTGCTTGCCGTTATCTTTGCGGCCTCGGTCACCGCAGCCGTCGTGGCCTGGGCGGAAGGCCCCGAGCGCGGCCTTGTGGTCGGTGGCATGGTGCTTCTGCGACTGCTCGTCCTGACCGTCGCGGCGGCGGTTCTGGTTCGTCGGGTGGATGCCGAAGCTCTGCTGCGTCTGACCTCCAGGCTGGGGTTCGAGCGCCTCGGTCTGGTCCTCGGGTTGGCGCTCAACGCCCTGCCCCGGATCGCCGAGGCCTCGGGCGAAGTGTGGACGGCGTACACCATGCGCAGCCGGGGATTTTTCGATCGTTTGCGGCGTCTGCCCGGGCTCGGTGAGGTTCTGTTGGCGCACACAGCCCGCGTTGCAGAGGAGGCCGCCGCCGCGGCCTCGTTGCGCGGCCACTCGGCCCTGACCCGGCCGCGCCTCGATCTCCCGTTTCCGGTGCCCATGGTCATCGTCACCGGACCGACCGATGGCGGCAAGACCGAGGCTGTACTCGCCCTTGCCGAGCGGCTGCAAGGCGGGGGAGTCCCGGTTGCGGGCTTCGTGCAGATCGGTGAGCGCGAGTCGGGCCGCAAGGTGGGCTTCAGGGTGCGCGACATCGCCACCGGGGAGGAGACAGGCCTGGCAATCCTCGGCGAACGCAGCGAGGGCGACTTTGGCACCCGTTTCCGTTTCCTCGACGAGGGGTTCCAGGTCGGGCGTGAAGCTCTGGCCCGGGCGCAACCCGGTGGAGTGGTAATCGTCGACGAGCTCGGTCCGGTCGAGCTGCGTGGTGCCGGCCACATGCCGGCGGTCCAGCGGGCCGTCAAAGAGCCCGGTATCGCCGGTGCGGTAGTGGTCGTGCGCCGCCCGCTGGTGCCAGCCCTCTTGGCTGCCCTCGAAGCCTCCGACGCGGTCGTCGTCGATGTCGAATCGGAGGGCGAAGAGGCGGTTCGATCGATCGAGGCTGCCCTCCAAATCAAAGGATAGATTGCGACGAGCGTATCCGTTTTGCTCAGTCGTGGGGGGGGGGGGGGG
>JAOZUP010000449.1 GCA_029938595.1 Thermoanaerobaculales bacterium
AGAAACGAAATCCACATCAGCAGAAAGGACGACTCGGCGGTCACCATCCGGCACACCGAGATGCAGTGGATCGAACGCCTCAACCGGGCCCTCGAAGAGAACAGGTTTCGTCTCTTCAAACAGCCGATCCGCCCGCTCCAGAATCTTGACGAACCCGAGTTCAACGAACTCCTGCTGCGCCTGGTCGATATTCACGGCAGCATCGTCGCGCCGAGTCAGTTCATCACTGCCGCTGAACGCTATCGGATGATGCCGGTCATCGATCTGTGGGTAGTCGGTGCCGCTCTGAACGCCATTGGAAGCCTCGGCGAGGGCCACCAGGAGGCGTCCGCCGCCTTCACGATCAACCTGTCGGGGCAGAGCTTCGGCAACGAAGAGCTCAAAAAACTGATCCTGGACGAGCTCGACCGTCTGCAGATCCCGCCACGCAGGGTGATGTTCGAGATCACCGAGACCGCAGCGATCTCAAACCTCTCCTTGGCGCTCGAGTTCATGCGATCTCTGCGCGATCGCGGCTGTCGCTTCATCCTTGACGACTTCGGGAGCGGTATTTCGTCCTTCCGTTACCTCAAGAGCCTCGAAGTTGAGTTTCTCAAGATAGACGGGGAGCTGGTGCGCGAGATCGCCGGCGACCCCATCCAACGCGAGATGGTGGCCGCCATCCACCGTATCGGCGAGTCCATGGGCATCCAGACTATCGGCGAATGGGTCGAGAACTCAGAAATTGAACGCGCCCTGACCGACATCGGAGTCGACTACGCGCAGGGCTACGGCGTTGGCAGACCAGTTCCCTTCACGGATTGAATGCGAGAATGCCGCAACGCGGCATTCTCGCGATCGTCTCGGCTTCCAGCTCTACGGTCATTTTGGACAATCCCGACCGCCCTTGTGATTCCTTCGATCTTCAATCAACTGAGTATCTTGGATCGATTACTCTGGGATGCAGCGAGAACCCCACGTCTTGACATGCATGCCGCACCGCGGTATACAGTGATGGAGCGGTCGCGCGGAGGGATTCGGCGTTGCCGGAGACGTGCGGCGATGGAGAAAAAGACAATGATTCGACTCATCAAACGCTACGGCAGCCGAAAGCTCTACGACACCGAGGAGAGCCGATATGTCTCCCTGGACGAGCTGGCGGGTTGGATTCGCGCGGGCCAGCAAATTCGGGTGATCGACAACAAGACTTCGGATGACGTCACTTCCCAGACCCTGACCCAGATCATTTCCGAGGAGGGCCGGAAGGGAACGGCTCTCCTACCAAACGAGATGCTCCATGAGCTCATTCGGATCGGCGAGCAGGCGGTCTCCTCCGGAGTCGAGCAGCTGCAAACCAGGATGGATCAACTGGTCCAGGCATCTATCGATCGCATCGGGCCCGTTCGGCGGGCGCGGGAGGAGATGGCGCGTCTTCGCGAACGCCTCGAAGACCTCGAGACCTCGCTTGCGTCGATAGACACCGAGAGTCCGGAATCCAACCGTAAGTCCACGACGGCAGACAAGAAGGAACAATCCTGAACCCGGCCCGGTACGACCATGAGTAGCCCGAAGGTGGTGAGATATTAGCGCCAAGATCGGGCTCGCTCTCGCGGGGGGAGGACCGGAGGGATCGATCTACGAGATCGGCGCCGTTCGCGCCCTTGACGAGTGCATCGAGGGCATCGATCTTAACGACCTCGACATTTACGTCGGCGTCAGCGCCGGCGCGTTCATCACGGCATGCCTCGCCAACAATCTGTCAACTGCCCAGATGTGCAGGGCGATCGTCAAAAATGAACCCGGCGAACATCCCTTCGTCCCCGAAAACTTCATGTCTCCCGCTTTCGGACGCTTCGTGCGCAGCGGTCTCAAGGTTCCCCGACTGTTGGCCGAGGGGTTCTGGGACATGATCGCCCACCCGATCGACTCGAGCCTGTTTGAGCCCATGACGAGGCTTTCACGGGCCCTCCCTGTCGGGGTGTTCAGAAACGAGCCGATCCGCGCCTACCTCGAAAAGATATTCAGCATGCACGGCCGAACTGACGATTTCCGAGAGTTGAGGAGAAAGCTGGTGCTGGTGGCAACCGACCTCGATTCCGGAAGGTCGGTCCGCTTCGGCGAGCCAGGCTTGGACCACGTGCCGATCTCGACTGCCGTACAGGCTTCAACCGCCCTTCCCGGTTTGTACCCACCGGTGCTCATCGACGGCCGGCACTACGTCGACGGCGTCCTCCTGAAGACGGTCCATGCGTCAGTAGCTCTGGAGGAAGGTGCCGAACTCGTGTTCTGCGTCAACCCCATCGTCCCGGTCGATACGTTCCGCTCTGTCGAGCTCGGCGTCATGCGCCGCGGCCAGCTCGTCGACCGCGGGCTGCCGACCGTGCTTGCGCAGACCTTTCGCACCATGGTCCACTCTCGGATGGGGGCCGGTCTGGCCGCATACGAGACGCGCTATGCGGACAGGGACGTGCTCGTTTTCGAGCCCCGTCGCGACGATTACGACATGTTCTTCACCAATGTATTCTCGTTTTCCAATCGCAAGGCCGTATGCGAGCACGCTTACAACAGCACGCGCCGCAAGCTCTGGCGCAATCGGACACGAATCGAACCGATTCTCGCTCGCCACGGACTGCGGCTCCGAACCGAGGACCTCGAGGACCAGGACCGGGATCTTTGGAAATCGGTACGGCTCCACGAACGGCGCCCGCGCTCCAGGTCACCGGTCACACAACGCCTCGAAAAAACCCTCGCAAAAATCGAATCCATGGTCGCCGAACAAACGGTCTGAACTTAAACCGCAGTTCTCACCAGCCGAATATCCCGTTTGGCACCCCTTGTGGTCCGAATCGGTGGATAATGTCGATGCCACCGCTGTTCAAACCTCGTCGAAGCCCTGAGTGAAACGCGGTCCAAACCCCGGTGCAACGTCACCGAGGGAAACCCGTACGGCAACGTTCAACGTTAAACGTTTGAACGTTGCCACCGCTCCCTCCGGTTTCGGCGTAACGAGCGTACGGCCGAGACGGCTTCGCCACACAACCGATTCCCCGATTCTCCGTGTTCCTTGAGTGGACCCCGAACTGCGCTAAAATATTGGTAGGTGCTGTTAGCGTCTGCTCTCATTACTGTGGCTGCGGTCAATGACCGGGTACCGTCTCGTTGGCCTTGTGACGGGTTTCCCGGTGATGTTGTGATCTCGAGCGGAGAACCGAACGACTCGGGGGAGAGTTCAGTTTGAGCACAGGGTCCAAAACCACGGGTTACGATGAGGAACGGCTGCTCCTGAAGCGATATCTATCCGACGAAATCGCACCCATGATCTTCGCCGACAGCGCGTCGGAGCTCTTCAAGGTGCCGGCCGAGGTGGTTGT
>JAOZUP010000083.1 GCA_029938595.1 Thermoanaerobaculales bacterium
ACCAACCCCCGAGCGGCGACGAGAACACGGTGTTGGTCTGTGGGGTGATTCCGTTGAGGTCGAACGCGATGCCGATCGAGTCGCCTACATACTCCCACCTGAGTCCGACCCGAACCGGTCCGCTGGTGATGACAATGTTCTCGCACGACAAGTCGAGCTCGTTCAGGGCGGTCGTCGAGCTCTCCAGCTGAAAACCGTACGTCGAGGTGTGCAGAACCATTCCCGGATCCGTAGTGCCGGTGTCCTCCCAGACCGTGACCGATACCATGGCGATGGTGCCCGGCAGAAGCGCGAGCGCTAGGGTCTGCACCTTCTCGATCCGGAACGGGTAGTCGGCAGGGTCCACCGTGAAGGTGGCGGCAACGTATTCCTGCTGGGCAAAGGCCGCATATCCGGTCAAGATTCCGGAGTCGGTGAAGCTGTCGTTTTGGATGATCTTGCGCTCGGCCGAAACCGGAGCGTTGACGACACACGTGAGGGCGAGGATCACGACAGTTCGTATCCAATACCGGGGGCGCCGCTGTCGAGTCGAGACTGACCGAGAGACCTGGGCGGATTCCATGGGATGTTCCTCCCAATGACCATTTTAGTTACGAGCCGGCATCCAGGACGTGCGAACGGTCACTAGAAAGGGTGCAAAGGGTGCCACTGATCACAACGTCACGTCGTGATATAAACCGTGAAACGGTTTGTTAGGTTGTGATCAGTGGCACCCAGGTGCCCGGCACCTTTACGGCACCTTTATTATTCCGTTCCTGCCGGAACGGTGGTCGGGTGGTGTACGGCCACCGCTTGTAGCAACTCCTTCACATCTTTGCCCTTGGCGACGTCGAGTGCCGTCTGACCCTTGTGGTTGGCCACAGTCGGATCGGCCCCGCTGGCGAGTAGCATCTGCACGATTTCCGCATGGCCTTTGCGGGCTGCCATCATCAGAGCGGTGGCACTGGTCTTTTTTGGCCGGGTCGCATTGACGTCGGTGCCGTGATCCAGCGCCCACTGAACGAGCTCCACATTCCTGGCCCGAGCAGCCGCCAGCAACAGCGTGCTGCCGTCGTTGGCGCGGATGTGAGGGTCGGTTCCCGCTTCCGCCAGGTACCTGGCGACATCGGGATGATGCTCGGCGAGCGCCACGACCATCGGCACCCTGCCGTGGATGTCCTGAAGGTTGACATCCGCCCCGCGTTCGGTCAACAGCTCTACGATCTCGAGGTTGCCATGCTCGGCCGCCGCGTGCAACGCGGTGCGCTGCAGAGTCATGTTGACGTCGTCGCCTTGATCCAGCAGTTTCTCCACCACCGGGATTGCCTCGTAGTCGGTGGCAGTGACCAAGTCCCAGTCCACGCCGAACGCCGTTGGCACGAGCACGATGAAGATGTAGGTCATGACGCAAGCCATCATCACGAACATGAAAACGAAGTAGGCCATCACATAGGTCACACCCGTCTTGATCGCGACGGAGAGGAAACTGCCGCTAAAGAACCCTTGCGCCGCATACATCATGTAAATGACCGCAACGGCGACGGACACGATTCCCTGGATCGCTGCCGACGGCGGCAGCAGCATGTAGAGCGGCACCAGCACAACGCTCAAAAGGGCTGTATGCCCACCCGAGTACAGGGCGAAGACAAAGCTCTCCGCCAGGTTGTAGCCTGATCTTCGAAAGAAGATCCGAACCAACAGTGCCATCGGCACCAGGAGCCCAATGGAAATGTAGAGGGAATACTGGAACATCAGCTCAGTGAAGCGGTTGATGAATTCCATCTGGAGCGGAGAATCCAGAGTGTTGGAATGAGCAATCGTGACCATTCGATCATGAAAACCGACCAGATTCTGGATCACGACGCTCATAGCCGTGGCGAGCACCAGGTAGGCGACTGGGTTGGTGTAGGCCTTCCGATGCCCCTGGACATAACGGCGGATCATCGCACCGGGTGCGAGGGTCAACTCGCGAACCGTCCGTAGCCAGCCGCTTTCAACGTCAAAGAAGTGCTTGGCCACGTCGTGCGCGACCAGACGCATGGTCAGTCGCGGAGCCGAGGGAGCGGGGTCTGCGGCAGCGGGTTCCGTCCGATCATCCATGTAATGATTATCGCCAATCGCCGAGGGGATTACGAGCGCCGTTGCACAGGGTGGCAAGATGATCCGTCACAAGCAAGGAAGCAAGGGTGCCACAAGGGCACCCACGGGAGGGAACACATCCTCCATGTGTATTGTTGATCAAATGTATGTTGATAAAAAGTGCCCCCATACAGCACGAGCCTCAATTTCACAGATCCCCGATGGTTACCCGGCGATGGCTCGTCGGTAGCGCATGGGGGGTCACACTCTTTTTGACGCTGTTTACCGGACGGGCCCATGCTCATGTGGCTCTCGACTTCCCTAACGGAGGGGAGGTGCTCGAAGTCGGATCTGTGGCCCAGATCGTATGGCACGATGTGGTCACGCATGGATCAGCAGACTATGATCTTTGGTACTCAAATTCGGGGCCAGAGGGACCATGGATCGTCATCGACAGTAATCTTCCGTCCTCTGGATCCTACGACTGGGTAGTCCCCGATACACCGTCCAACCAGGTTCGGGTCCGGGTACAACAGGACAACTCCGGCATGGACTATTTGGACATCAGTGACTCAGACCTGGCCATTGTCGGTCCTTCGAGGGATCTTTCGGTCGTTCTCGAGGCAGAGAGAGACGCCACGATTTACGAAGATGGAAACGGCACGAATGCCAACGGCTCAGGGAGTTACCTGTTCACAGGCCGCTCCGAGTCACAGAATGGCTCGGCCGAACGGCGAGCACTGCTCGTTTTTCCAATCACTGACACTATTCCCCAAGGTTCAACGATCACCTCTGTAACCTTGGAGCTGACGCTGTCCCGGACAATCTCGGGAGAGCAGTCCGTGAGACTCCATCGGCTACTCGAAGATTGGAGTGAGGGCCCCTCAGACCCACCCGGGCAAGAAGGAGGCGGTACAACGGCGGCGGCAGGCGACGTCACCTGGATACACCGAGAGTTCTCCGAAACTCTTTGGACGACATCAGGCGCCTCTTTCGCGCAATCGGCGAGCGCCACATTGCAGGTCGCAAACGAAGGCAGTTACTCATACTCAAGCACTCCTGAGCTTGTTGCCGACGTCCAAGGCTGGCTTGAGGACGCTTCGAGCAACTTTGGTTGGGTGCTTGTTGTCGACTCGCCGGCATCAGGCAGTGCGAAGCGATTCAACAGCCGGGAAAACCCCACAGCATCCAGCCGTCCAAAGCTGACCATCAACTATGAAGCCGATCTCGAAGGACCAACTGCAAGGTTCAGCTTCACTCCCGCCCACCCGCGACCTGGCGACGAGGTGCGTTTCAGCGACGATTCAACAGGTGAGCCGACAAGCTGGCTTTGGGACTTCGGAGACGGTCAGACAAGCCAACAACAGAACCCCAGTCACACCTACACGACCTCAGGAAGCAAGACCGTGACACTCGTGGTGAGCAACGCTTCCGGCAGCGACTCCACTTCCAACGAGGTGCGCATCAGCACACCAGTGCGCCGACCTTCTCGCCGAGTGGCGCCCATCCGGTAAACACAATCTGAGCGTCAGGCCCAACGATCTCGACGGTCTCTACCTTCGTGTTCGTCCAGAGCCGGGCACTCTCTGCAGGCAGGGGAAAATCGTTAAGAACGTTGGGCCTGGCACCTAAACTGGCGCCTAAACTAAAATACCCATGTTTGCCGTCCGCCAACCTCACGGCACTGCCGTCGACCACATCGAGAGGCCACCGTTCTCGAAGCCATCGACGAAGATGAAACCTTCAGGGGGGTTCCCGAAGACGCGGATGACCCCGTTCCCGTCCGGCTCGAAGTAGATGACCCCCACGGGTTGGTAGCTGTCCATGTTCCACGGGTCGGTGGACCAGTCGCACGCGTAACCCGGGTCGGTGTCCGCGTCGGCAGAGCTGGTGATGATGGGTGCATCGATACCGAGGGCCCACGCTCCCCACGGGTGACATTCCACGTCCAACAGAGTGTTCGCTGGCAGCCAGGGCTCGGAGATGAAGCCGGACACGAGATCAGCCGTTGTGTCGACGCTACCGTGGATTTCGCCAACCCGGACGTCGCCAAGGAAGCCGTCATCGCCGGAGAAGATCACCATGTCACCCGGGATGATGTCCGGGAGCGAGGGAGCCCAGTCCCCGGGCTGCGTGAAGAATCCGTCACCCTGCCAACCCTGATCGGCTGTGCTGACGACCTGGGCGGTGGCCTTGACCGCACCGCCACTGTTTTTAACGGCGATATCGAAGACGACGCCCGCCGGGTAGTCTCCGCCAACTTCATCAGCACCGTAGTCGACCCTCATCCACGTCCACGGAGGCACGTTGATGACGCTGTCGCCGTCCGGTTCGTAGTACATCACCGCGACCATCTCGCGGGGTTGCAGGTCCCAGCCCCGGTCACTGCCGAAGTCACAGGTGAAGGTGCCGCCGTCGGGATCCGCCATCGTGTCGATCGGGGCGGGTGCCGGATCCTCCCACACCGCGCAGCGCACCGCGACGGGACCGGTGAGCCACGACGCGTGGACGGTGCCGGCCACGACATCGGTACCGGCATCCAGCTCGGCGGGAATCGAGCCGATCGGGTCCACCGCAGCCGCAGCGCCGGCGACAGTTGCAAACACCCGGTCGGTGGGCTGGATGTCTGGGGAGTTGGGAGTCCAATCCCCGCCGCCAACCAGAAAAAAGCCCCCGCCGTCGGCCGTGGCGGTGCCGGTCGCCTTGAGGCCGCCGAGGTCGTCTGTCAGCGTCACAGTCACCACAGCGGACGGGTCAGTGACGCCCGACACCCAGTCGTGGGCGTAGTTGACAGAGATCTCGAGAGTGGCGGCGTGGGCCGGCACTCCCGAAACGAGGAGACCGACCGGGATGGCGGCCAACCAAGCGTAACGACGGAGAGACGTCATACTTCCTCCCGAAGCGAGCTGTCATCTTCTGTTGGACAGCTCGATATTACCCGATACCTACAAAGGTGTGGTGAGGCGTTGGTTCTGTCAATATTTCGGACAGGAATAAATGCTACGGCCGATATTTTCGCATTTACTCGATGCCGGCGACGGCCAACCTCGTCGTGTCTGAGTCACCGCTTGAACTGGTGGTGGAGGACAACGTTTTTGATGTCAGCCCTGGCACCCATAACATATGCGAAAGGTGGCACCCATGGCACACATGGCACCCATGCACGATGCACCTACGGCGCGATGCACCCCGGAATCTCGGCGCCTTCCCAGGTTTCGCAGATATTGTTTTCCCAGGTATTGCCGACGGCGTTCGGATGATGGCTCAGATCGATGAAATTGCCCGTCACCGTGTTGCCGGTCACGACATTGCCGGTGGCATAGAAGCATTCCGGTGTCGTTGGTTCCGGACAGTCCATGTCAGAGCCCAAGATGATGCCCCGGGAATCATGGTTACGAATGATGTTGTTCCGAACCGTGGAGTTGGAGCCTCCCATGAAATAGACCCCGATGTACCAATCCTCGATGAGGTTGTCCTCGAGGGTGAAGCCGGTTACTCCGCCGGGCCAATGCTCTTCAACGTTGATGGGGCTGCGAACGAACACGTTGTCGGCGATCCGCAAGTTGTCGGTGAATTGAACCAGCACGCCGGAGTGCACCGTGCCGACGAATCGGCTGTTGATGATCTCGCAATCGGTCCCATCGGTGTTGCCGCTGATGTCCAACCCGATACCGCCAGCGTTGACCTCGATGTTGTCAACGATGGCCACGGAGTCGGCTAGATTGACGGCGTTCCGGTGATTCAACGGCAGGAAATGAAAGAAGCAGTCTTTGACGAGGACATCTTCGCTGCTCCAGGTTCTCACGCCGGACAGAGTGTCCTGGTCATCGGCGTTCACGAGATTCTGGACCATGAGGTCCCGCACCACCATCGTGCTGGAGTAAAAGAAATCGACTCCCACGAGGTAGTCTCGAATCACCCCGTTTTGAATGGTCACGCCCTCCACGTTTGCCGCCCGGATGCCGACCCCGACCGGGTGGCCGGTGATCACATGCCCGCCGAGGTCGATCGTGATGTTCGAGGCGCCGACCTCGACTGCGGCCGACTCGATCTCCCCGGAGTCACAGGTCAGGTCGTTGTTCAGAACGGCATCCGTCGTGACGATCTGGCCGCACGTGGTGATGACGGTTCGAGGGCGAGTTGAGCTTGACCAGCCCGAGGTGTTGGCCGACTCGAAACCGTCCTCGAGGACCCTCGACCCGACGAAAATGATGTCGTCGATGAAGGCGGCGTCGGTCGAGCTCACCGTCGATTCGCTGAAGTTGCCAAACTGGATCTGATCGATGGTGTCCGCGGCCGATCCGTTTCTAAAGGCGATACCGGTTTCCGTGGCGGTGCTGGTGGGGTTGCCGTTCTGCCACACCGTGATGTCGTAGGTGAAGGATGCCGGGTAGATCTCGAGGGTCACGCCGTACCAGCTATCGGTCGACACGTCCATAACGTGGTTCCAGCCACCGGATTCGGAGAAGGTCCCGATGGCGTTCCCGACATCGCCGCCGACACCCACCCACCACGCGACCTGGTGGCCGGCGTTGTTGCCGCCGACGACGGTCAGAATCTCCTCGTCAGTCGATTCGACCAGAAAGTAAAAGGTGAGCTCGGCAGGACCGTCGATCGGCCGGAAGTTGCGGCCGAAGCCGAAGCCCGCGCCGTCGAAGACGGTTCTGGCAAGCTCCACTGATTTGCCGGGCGCCCCCCGGTACGTCAACTCGTCGACGAGGGCGGTGCCGGACGAACCGTTGTGCCACCACAGCCACGCGGGCGGGGCACCGCTGGTCTGGGAGTCGAAATCCTCGACGATCATTTGCGCCTCGGCACCACCGAACGCGAGCGCCAGGAACAGGACGCCGCAAACCGCTCCAAAACCCCTCATCCGACGCCTCCGCCGTGTGTCCGACAGGCACCCAGGTTCTCTGAAATCCATATTCAGAGAAGGGCCTCATCTCGAGATGGCTGTTGACACTGCAAATAATAACGACGGGTGGGCGAAGGGTCAAGTCACCAAGGTGCCACCCATGCTTGCATGCTGGTGATCAGTGGCACCCATGCATGCTGATCCGCTAGACTTGGGCTGTTCAAGAACCGATGTTGGTTGTGATCAGCGATAGCAAGGTGATGTCGGCTATCTGGAGGCGAATCCAGGGAACGCCGATACCTGGGTGCCACTCATCACTCAGTGGAACCTCGCACCGGCAGGCGCAAACCACGCATCGGCGATTCTCATCACCTGGGCCAACATCCAGGACAATCCGACCAGGACGCACTACGACACGGTGTCGCTCACCGACGAAGGGATCTTTGCGGACGACTTCGAGTCGGGCGACACCACCGCGTGGTCGTTGACTATCCCTTCCCCCTGAGTGGTTGGGCCTGGCACCCCCTTATTCGGGGACACCCTGTCCTCCCGGGTGGACTCTCGGACTCAGGCGGAGCCCAGACCGAACCTTGATTGCTGGCACAAGACTTGCCTTATCTAGGTCGGTGATCGCCTTGAGTGGTCGCTGAGAAAGGGAGGAGCAGCAATGAAACCCCGGAGAATCCCCTTGGTCACGATGCTGCTGCTTGCCGCTGCATGTTCGACTGTCAACTACCAGTCCCCGTATTTCGCCGAGCGGGCCCAACACCACCAGATAATCGCCGTGCTGCCGTTCGAGATGGTCTTCACCGGGGATCCGCCCCGCAACCTCACAGTCCAGCAGATCGCCCTCATCGAGGAGGCGGAGAGCGTGGCCTTCCAGGAGGCGTACTACTACCGTCTTCTCCATCAGGCGAGCGTGCACAGGAAGCACCCGATAAGGATCGATATCCAGCCGGTCGAGACCACCAACCGTCTTCTCGAGGCGGCCGGCATAGGAGTTCGTGAATCGTGGGGCATGTCCGCCAAGGCGCTGGCTCGTGTGCTCAGGGTGGATGCGCTGATCAGCACGTCGGTGCAAAAGACCCGCTATCTTTCCGATGGTGAGTCCTTCGGCGTCGATCTGGGCCTCCAGATTGTCAACGAGATCACGGCAGGGCGGCTCGCACCCGTTCTCCCGTGGGGTATGGTCACGACCCACGACATCTGGGCCAACTGCGAGCTGATCGACAGCCTCGACGGAGCGGTTCTTTGGCAGACGGATCTCGCACAAGCCACCGACTGGCAGTACCCCGCCAACCAGGTGATCGCCGGTTTCACAGAGGAGCTGGCCAAGAAGTTCCCCTATCGGAGTTGAATCCCGTGGTTGTCATCAAGGAAGGGTGCCGAGTTCCGGACCGCTTGCCCGCTTTGATGTCGTCGGCCACGCACTCCGTGACTTCGAGCGCTCCATGCTCCTTCCAGAGTTTGGCGAATTTGCGAGCGGATCGACGATAGATATCCAACTTTTTCTTCGGCACCGGATGGACAAAGCTCGTAACATATTTCACGCCAACCTCCTCGGGGTCATATTGCGGGCTTACGGTGCAGGCGTCTGAATTCTCAGAACGATCAACCCGTAGGAGAGGCAGTGCATTCCCGGGCGCGGCGAGACAATGCGAAGGGAGGCACCCATGTGCGGAACGTGGTACCCATGTGACAATGTGGCGATGCGGAACGTGGCACCCACGGAGGTTCCTTTCCCCGGTCGGTGCCTGGTGAACGAGGAGTTGGCAGGATGACCGCTAACCGAGTCGGGCCTGGTGCTCGGAAGACGTTCGCGATTCTCGCGATCGTTGTAGTGTCCTTCACGGCCAATGCTCTTGCTGGATCACCGGCCCAGCGGCTGTTGGCGACCACCAGGGCCCTCAACGAAGTCAGCCTGCCGAGGACGACTGGAGCCTACCCGGTCGGCTCGATCTCGCTACACCTGGTCGACGAAAGCCGCCCCGAGATTTTCACCGACGATCCGGACGATGTGCGCGAGTTCATGGTCCATCTCTGGTACCCGGCGGTCGGTGATTCAACTGGCGAACGCGCTGACTACATGGACGTGTGGAATGGGCAATCTCTGGCAGATTGGCTTCTGCCGAGTCTTCCTGATCTCCGTTCCTATTACTTCTTGACCGTGACCAATTCTGCCGAGGACGTTCCGCTGGCGACTGCGGAGGACCGGTTCCCGGTGGTGCTGTTCTCTCCCGGCCTCGGCATCACCGACCGTGCCTACACGGTGTTCTTCGAAGAACTGGCCAGCCACGGCTTCGTAGTGGCCGCTATCAGTCACGCCTTCTTTTCTGGTTACACCGTGTTTCCCGACGGGAAGCGGGTCGTAACCGCGCCGCGACCACGCGATGACAGCCAGGCGGCGTGGCTCGAGGAGCACAGCTACATCGTCAACCAGGATGCCGCCTTCGTGCTCGACACGCTCGAGGAGCTCGATGCCGGAGATCCGGACGGCAGGTTCACCGGTCGCCTGGATCTTGCCAACGTTGGGATGTTCGGACATTCCTATGGCGGCGGCAACTCACTCGACATGTGTCTGTTGGACTCGCGCATAGACGCGGCCGTTGACATTGATGGCGGAAGCATTTATCACGTGGACGAAGTCGGTACCGACCGTCCGGTCATGTTTCTTCTGACGCCAACCCGCTGGGAGTGGTTCCAGACAATTCGCGACACCTGGCAGCGTCTGCGAGGATTCGGTCTCCTGGTCACTGTGGATGGCACGACGCACATCAGTTTCATCGACAACGGTTGGCTCTTCACCCAACTGGCTGGCTACGAGGTCATGAATGACGATGACTGGCGGCTTGGCACCATCGACCCGGCGGTGCTCGTCCAAATCGAGCGCGCCTACGTGCTGGCCTTTTTCGATGTCCATCTCAGGGGCGGTCGGATTTTCGATCTACTGCGGCTCCACCACCGTTTTGATGCGGTCGAGGTCCAACGCAACTCATTCCCCGTCGTTCCTGCTCCTCGACGTGCCACCGGCCGCCGCCTGTTTCCGCGATCCACCGGTGTCAGGCGGTGAGTGCCGCCCATACACAATTCAACATTTGTGAACGTGGCACCCATGCGATTAGAACTGAGAGTGTTTCTGTCGCAGAATATCGGTGATGATCGAGATCCTTCTGACAGATGAGTGTCGGTGGAGATTAATGATCTGAGAAATGGCGCGGCTCAAAAGGGTTCGACAAAATCAAGTCGTGAAAGGTGGCATCGGTGAATACGGATCCCAATATTCTGGAGTTCAAAAACGAGCGCAAACCCATGGTCGGGCTGCTGCTCACCGTCATCGGCCTCGCGCCGCTCATCGCACCCAGGGTTTTTTCGGGTTTCGAAGATGTGCCGCTGTGGGTGCAGCTTCTCACCGCGGTGGTCTTTTTGATTCCCGGTCTGTGGATGCTCTTCGGCTTGTCGGTGCATCGCCTCGACCGCAGGCGAGGAACGGTGACGAGTGCGTGGGGGTTGCTGGTTCCGTTCAAAAGTAGCGAGAGGCCGATCAGTGATTTCAGGACTGTTGTGATCTGCAAGGAGAGGCAGACGGAGTCCCGAAAACAAAGGGCAACGTCAACATCCACTGTGCACAATCAAACACGGACATATTTCATCTATCCAGTGAAGCTCATCTGCGAGGACGACCCGCCCGAGACGGAACTGGTCGACCTCATCGACGACAGCGATGGCGCGGTCGATGCCCTTAGGAATCTTCGCGAATTCGGTGTGAAGATGCACGAACTGGAACAGAAGCGAAAGGCGAGCGGGCGGTCATCCCTCACGCTCGGAAAACCCAGCAACCACACCAAGGCTCTCGACATGGCGCAGAAGGTCGCTGCTTTCCTCGACCTCAAGCTCTGTGATTTGGTAGTGCGTACCTAGAGGCTCGGCCGAAAGCCTCGTCACGGCTCCAACTCGCGAATGAGGCACAATCTGCACCGCCGTAAGTCATTGAAGTAGAATGACTACGTCTGCGGCCTTCCGGCGGCTAGGGTGCCACTAGGGTGCCACACTTCGCATTGCCTCGTTGTCGCGCTTGGGTACCCGTGAGAATGAAGCAATTTGCAGATGCGAAGAGTGGCACCCATGCGAAGCAATAAGGCGTTCATGCGAAGGACGGCACCCATGATGATTACTCTGCCTTCTTCGCTACGATGAACACCGCGTTGCTCTTACCCGGTTGCCACTGGTGGTCGATCTCGAAGCCGGCATCGGTCAGACTGGCCGACAGCTCCCCGGTGGTGAAGACCTTGAGCAACGGCATCAAGCCAAACAGCTTCCCGACCGGTGCGATGAGTTTGAAGAATTTCATTGAGTCTCCGAGGCAAGTGGTGCTGGTGACAAACACGCCGCCGGGCTTGAGCATTCGATGGACCTTTGCGATCGCCCCTTCCTTGTTTTCCAACAGGTGCAGAATACTGAGCCCCAGGACGGCATCCAGCGATTGATCGGGAACACTGACGCCCTCGATGGTCGACTGTTCAAAGGTGACGTTGGAGACTTTTCCCTCGTCAGCCTTTTCTTGGGCGATTTCGATCATTTTCGACGAGATGTCGATTGCATGGATGTGTCGCACGTAGGGGGAGTGGTTGATGGCAGTCGACCCAGTTCCGCAGCCAAACTCCAGTACTTCCGCATCCGGCCGAAAATAGGTGTGAGTGACCCGTAGCTTCTCCTGGTAGGACGCTTCATCGGCAACGGGTCGTTTGGAGTAACGTTTCGCGATCTTGTCCCAAAACTTCGCAGACTGATTCATCTCCACCACCAATGTATGTGATGGGCCATCTTAACCGACCCTAAGGGCGACCTCCTTTGCATTGACGCTTTGTTGGTGCCTAGCCCGCACTTCTCACCGGGTGTCTACTACGGACGGCGAATCGCGGCGTCCCGCCGTGCTTGTCTCAAATCGTGCTCCTCGACGTAGCGCTACTACGACTGCGTCGCCCGATTCGCGACAAACCCAGCGGATACTTGC
>JAOZUP010000084.1 GCA_029938595.1 Thermoanaerobaculales bacterium
GGCAAGGAGCAACATGACACCGATGAAATCTGCGCCGATCGACAAGCAGGTATTCTGGCCAGCGTTGATCGTGGTAGTGGCAGCCATTGTGCCGTTGATGGTGTTTCCGGATCAGAGTGCTGCCGTTCTGAACCGGGTCATGGTGTTCATCACCCATAGCTTCGGCTTTCTCTTCCTCTGGTTTGCCGTCGCGTGCCTCGGCGTGCTCCTGTGGTTCGCCTTCGGGAAATACGGGTCGGTCAGGTTTGGGGGGGTGGATGCCGAGCCCGAGTTCCGGAAGCTGAGTTGGATCGCGATGCTCTTCTGCGCCGGGATCGGAACCTCGCTGCTGTACTGGGCCACCATCGAGTGGGTCTATTACTACCAGGCGCCCCCCTTCGGCATCGAGGCCGAGTCGGCCGAGGCGGCCCACTGGGCGGCGATGTACGGGCTTTTCCACTGGGGGCCGTTGGCGTGGGCGCTCTACTGCGTCCCGGCCCTTCCCATCGCTTACGCCTTCCACAATCGGAAGATCCCTTTTCTCCGAATCAGTCAGGCTTGCCGCGGTGTCATCGGTGACCGCGCCGACGGGCCGCTCGGCAAGGTCATCGATGTGCTCTTTATCTTCGGTCTCGTCGGCGGCACCGGCACCTCGCTTGGTCTCGGCACCCCGATCCTCTCCGAATCCATCAGCACCCTGCTCCACATCGAGCGCACCTTCGCCCTCGACGCCTTCGTGATCGTTATCTGGACAGCGATCTTCGGCACCACCGTTTACCTCGGGATGGAGAAGGGCATCAAGCGGCTCGCCGACGCCAACGTGTATCTCGGATTTTTCCTACTCGCCTTCGTGCTGGTCTTCGGGCCGACGGTCTTCATCCTCGACACCTTCACCAATAGCCTCGGACTCCTTGCCACGAATTTCTTTAAGATGAGCTTTTACACCGATCCCGTTGGGGTGTCCGGGTTTCCACAGACCTGGACGGTCTTTTACTGGGCGTGGTGGATCGCCTACGCCCCATTCATGGGGCTCTTCGTGGCCAGGATCTCGAGGGGCAGGACCATTCGCGAGGTGGTCGGGGCCAACCTGGTGTGGGGAAGCCTAGGCTGCTGGCTCTTCTTCGCCACCTTCGGCAACACCGCGCTGCACGACCAGCTCAACGGCACGGTGCCGGTCATCAGCATCATGAACGAAGCCTCGCCGCAGGCGGCGATTGTGGCTGTGGTCAACGCCCTTCCCCTGGGCACGTTCGTTTTGGTTCTTTTTGTGGCCATGGCGTTCATCTACTCCGCGACCACGCTCCAGGCCTCGGCATACACGATCGCCTCGGTGGCCTCTAGGGAGCTGGTGGCGGGTGAGTCGGAGCCGCTGCGGTGGAATCGGCTCTTCTGGGCGGTGGCGCTGGGCGGGATGGCGGTCGCCCTGATGTACCTCGGTGGGCTCAGGCCACTGCAGACGGCCTCGTTGATCGTTGCCCTGCCGTTGATTTTTGTTATCGCGCTCTCTGTGTGGTCGCTTCTCAGGTGGCTGAAGGAGGACGGGATGGGGGAGCCGAAATGCTGAAGACACGGCTGACCAAAATGTTAGACATCGAACATCCCATCGTGCAGGGAGGGATGCAGCGCGTCTCAACGGCGGAGCTCGTTGCTGCCGTGGCCAACGCCGGAGCTTTGGGATTTTTGAGCGCGTTGACACAACCCACTCCCGAGGCGCTGGTGGCTGAGATCGAACGCACCCGATCGATGACCGACAGACCCTTCGGGGTCAACCTGACGATCCTGCCGAGCCGGAAACCACCACCGTATGAAGAGTACGGCAATGCCATTGTCGAGTCCGGCATCAAGGTAGTGGAGACCGCGGGTTATAGCCCGGAGCCCTTCATGCCGATGTTCAACGCGGCCGGCATCAAGGTCGTCCACAAGTGCACCGCCATCAAGCACGCCAAGAAGGCACAGAAGGTGGGGTGTGCGGCGGTATCGATCGACGGTTTCGAGGCGGCCGGCCACCCCGGCGAGGACGACATCGGATCGCTCGTCCTTCTGCCTCGCGCTGTGGACGAGTTGGATGTGCCGGTGATCGCGTGTGGTGGATTCAGCGACGGCCGTGGTCTGGTGGCTGCGTTGGCCCTGGGGGCCGAGGCGGTCAGCATGGGGACCCGTTTTTTGGGGACGCAGGAGGCGCCCGTCCACGACAATCTGAAACAGAAGTTGATCGAGGCCAGTGAGCTCGACACCCAGCTGATCTTCCGCCCATTCAGGAACACAGCCCGGGTCTTCAAGAACTCAGTGGCCCTCGAGGTCGCGGAGATCGAAAAGCGACCCGGAGCTGAGTTCAGCGACGTTTCCGAGCTGGTTGCGGGCGAACGCGGGGGGGTCGTGCTCGATACCGGCGACATGGAGCACGGAATCTGGTGGGCTGGCATCTCGACGGGTTTGATCTACGACATCCCGACAGTTGCGGAGTTGGTGTCTCGGATTGTCTCGGACGCTGAAAAGATAATCAACGAGAGGTTGCGCAAGTTGTCGCAGTGAACCGCACCTCGGGAGAAGACCACATGTCATTCGCGCGGTTGCTACAACCGAATTCCATTGCAGTCTTTGGTGGCGGAGTGGCCGAGGAGCTCGTCCGCCAATGCGATCGCATGGGATACGCCGGTGAAATCTGGCCTGTCCACCCCAAAAAAGAGGAAATCCTGGGGCGAAAGGTCTACCGTTCGGTAGAAGACCTCCCGGGGAGCCCCGATGTCGCCTATGTCGGAGTGAACCGCAACCTCACCATCGATATCGTCAGAGATCTCGCAGCCCGGGATGCGGGTGGCGCGATCTGCTATGCCACGGGCTTCACCGAGGCGGGCGAGGAGGGCTCCGAACTCGAAAGACAACTACTCCAGGCGTCGGGCAAGATGCCCCTCGTCGGGCCGAACTGTTACGGGCTTCTTAACTACCTCGATGGTGCGATTTTGTGGCCCGACCAGCAAGGTGGCCGGCGCGTGGACAAAGGGGCGGCCATCATTTCGATGTCCTCCAACGTGGCGTTCAATCTTTCCATGCAGCGACGCGGTCTGCCGATCGCCTACATGATGTCCCTGGGAAACCAGCTGAAGTTTGAACTCCACGATGCGATCGTCATGTTTGCTCGACAGGAGCGGGTCACGGCGCTGGGGCTCTACGTGGAAGCGATGTCGGACCCGAGGGCCTTCCAGGACGCGGTCGACGTTGCCCGGGAGCTGGGCAAACCAATCGTTGCACTCAAGACCGGCCGCTCCGACGTCGCTCAGAAGATCGTCGTATCCCATACGGCGTCGCTCGCCGGATCCGACGCCCTGGTGAGTGATCTCTTCGACCGCCTTGGTGTGGCGCGAGTCGACTCCCTGGAAGCCCTCATGGAAGCGCTCAAGGTGCTGCACGTTCTTGGCCCGTTGAATGGAGGCAGGGTCGGGGCCATGAGCACCTCGGGCGGCGACCTCACGCTTCTTGCCGACGCGATGATGGGCACCGGCCTGACCATGCCGCCGCTGTCTGAGGGGGTGACGCAACGTCTCCGATCAACGGTGCATGAGCGGATGGTGGCCGCCAATCCACTCGACTACCAGATGTTCGACTGGAATGACGCTGATCGCCTGGCCGATACCTTTACCGCGTTCAACTCCGAAGACTTCGATGTGTCGCTGTGTTTGCTGGATTACCCCAGAGAAGACCTGTGCGATCAGTCGACCTGGGCTGGAGCCGAGCAAGGATTTGTGCGGGCCGTTCGCCAGGCCGGCGCCAAGGGTGCCGTGCTGTCGACCTTTTCGGATACCATCTCGGAGACGGTGGCGGCGCGCCTGATGAATGAGGGTATCGCTCCGCTGGCGGGGATCGATGCCGGGCTCGCCGGTATCCAGGCGGGGGTCGACGTGGGGGCAGCCTGGAGACGTTCTCCCGATCCACCGCTCCTCTCGGACGTTGGCCAATGGGAGGACGATCCGGTTAAGGTCCTGGACGAGGTCGAATCCAAGGATCTTCTTGCCCAGAGCGGCGTGCCCGTTCCCTCGTCAATAGTCGTTCGTGACGCGCGGGAGGCAGTTTTAGCAGCAGAAGAACTGGGCTACCCGGTGGTCGTCAAGGCGCTGGGCGTCGCCCACAAGACCAATGTTGGAGGCGTCAGGCTCGACCTGGGAAGTGCTGACGAGGTGTCGGCGGCGGTGACGCAGATCTCACACGTGTCCGAGTCCTTTCTGATCGAGAAGATGGTAGATGGCGTCGTGGCCGAACTCATCGTCGGTGTCGCTCGGGATGAACAATTTGGCCCCTATCTGCTGATCGGAGGCGGGGGGGTTCTGGTCGAGTTGATGCGGGACAGTGCGTCACTCCTGCTACCGGTCACCAGAGAGCGGGTGATGGAAGTACTGGGAGGGCTGAAATGTGCGCCGCTGTTCGACGGTTTCAGAGGGAGGCCTCGCGCAGACCTGAGTGGGGCGGCCGATGTCATCCTGGCGATCGCCGCCTTAGTCGAGAAAGACCTCGCTTCTATTGTCGAGCTCGACATCAATCCGTTGATGCTCCTGGCCGAAGGTCAGGGGGTGGTCGCGGCCGATGCCCTGATCAGTCTGCGGGAGAAAAAGCAATGAGTGATTTCCTCAAGATCAGCCGAAACTCTCAGATTCTCGAGATCGTCTTGGACAGGCCCAAGGCTAACGCGCTCGATGCCCCATCGAGCCGGGAGATGGGCAAGCTCTTCGCCGAGTTTCGCGATGATCCAAGACTCAGAGTCGCGATTCTGACGGGTGCGGGCGAAAAGTTCTTCTCCGGAGGATGGGATTTGAATGCCGTGGCCGACGGCGAGGAGTATCTCGGAGATTTCGGAGAAGGTGGGTTTGGCGGCTTCCCGGAGATGACGGACCTGCTCAAGCCTGTCATCTGTGCCGTCAACGGCATGGCCATCGGCGCCGGTTTTGAAATGCTATTGCGAGCAGACTTCGTCATCGCGGCCGAGCATGCTCGGTTCATGCTGCCGGAGGTTCGTATTGGTGTCGCACCCGATGTAGGCACTTTTTTGTTGCCGAAGTTGTTACCCCGCCAAAAAGCACTCGAGATCCTCATGACCGGTCGGCAATTCAGCGCCCGCGATTTGGCGTCTCTCGGGCTCATCAACGAGGTCGTGCCGGCGGCCGAACTGATGGAACGGGCTCGCGCGTTTGCTGAGGATCTGTGCCGTGCCGCCCCTTTGTCGCTGGCGGCGATCAAGGAAGCGGTACACCTGACCGAGAATCTCTCGTTTGAAGAGAGTTATGCAGCGCTGCGATCCCGATCCTGGCCGGCTTTCATGAAGATGCTCGAAAGCAGCGACTCTCAGGAGGGTGCCAAAGCCTTCGTCGAAAAGAGAGAGCCCGAGTGGAAGGGCCGGTGAACGGCGTGGAGGAATCTGAGTGAACAACCGTGTTGGACTCAAATCGCTGCAGGGACGATTGGAGGATCCGTGTTTCGAGATCATCCCGCTCAAGGGTATTGAAAAAAAGTTGGGGGGCCTTCCCCCTGGGTCCGATGTGGCCATCACCTGCTCACCCGACAAGGGGATCCCTGCGACCCTCGATCTGACCCGTCGCCTTATGAACAGCGGGTTTACGTTGATACCTCACATCGCCGCGCGAATGGTCGAAGATGAGGCCCACCTCCGCGACATCCTCGGCCAACTCGACGGACTCGGGGTTCACCGGATCTTCGTTGTCGGCGGTGACGCCGAGCAGCCGGCGGGGAATTTCGACTCATCTCTCCAGTTACTGCAACTGATGTCGACTCTCGATCACAGCATCGACGTCGTCGGCATTGGCGCCTACCCCGAGGGACACCCGCTGATTGACGACCCGATCCTCCTCAAGTTTCTCCAGGAGAAGCAACCATTTGCTGCTTACATGGTCACCCAGATGTGTTTCGACCCCGAGACGATCGTGGACTGGCTGCGAAGGATTCGCGCCGAAGGTGTCGACTTGCCGGTGCACATCGGAGTCCCCGGGGTCGGCGAGCGGGCCAAGCTGTTACGGGTCGCCCTCAAGATCGGTGTTGGGCAATCGGCGCGATTTCTCAGGTCGAATCTCGGGCTGGTCGGGCGGATGATAAAGCCCGGGGGCTACAGCCCGGACGAGCTGCTCCTCGGATTGGCACCCCATTTCGATATGCCTCCCTACGGTATCGAAGGTGTGCACTTCTACTCGTTCAACCAGATCGAAAGCACTGAGAAATGGCGGGCCGAGATGTTGGCCCGACTGCGCGATGGAAAGGACACGAAAGCATGAAATCGAGCGGGGAAATGACCGAGCAGGTCATCGTCGAGAAAGCAATAGAGCTGGGCGCGTCCTTGGCGGGAATCGCGAGCGTTGATGATCTCAAGGCCTCCAGATCCTTTGAAATCTACGACAAATCGCCCTACTACGACGAATATAGAGGCGTGGAATGGAAAAAGGAGCACAAATCGGTATTGGTGTGGGCGCTGGCCCATCCTCCATCCGAGCCCGTGCTCGATTGGTGGAGCCTCAAGGTCCCGGGCTTCACCCCGGGCAATCGTGTGCTGAGGAAGCAGTCGAGAAGGCTCCGGAAATGGCTGGGAGAAGAGCTTGGAATCTCCGCGCTCTCGCTGCCGTACCAGATCGAGTACGGAGGGACTTTTCTCAAGGATTCCGCCGTCCTTGCGGGCCTGGGGGTGATCGGCAAGAACAACCTCCTGGTCACGCCGGAGCTCGGTTCGGATCTGAGACTTCGAGGGATCTTCATGGAGGCCGAGCTCGAGCCGACCGGCCCGATCGAATTCGACCCGTGCGATGGCTGCGACATGCCCTGCCACAGCGCCTGTCCGAGGGGTGCGTTCCGAAGCGGGTCCTACGAGAGGTCGATCTGCAAGCAGGAAATGGACCAGAACGATGCCGATGTGGAGGTTCTCGATGGTTCGAAAATGGGCATCGAAGAGGCTTGCGACGTCATCGTGTACTGCCGGAAGTGTGAGGTGGCCTGCCCGGTAGGCCGAAAAGCCGTCGGCGTGGATTTCATCCTTCGTGAGGCAGTATTGCGCTGATCATGGGGGAAACACCCCATTCTGCGGAAGTAGAATGCAGAGCGAGATGAGATTGTGGGAGGGTGTTTGTGAGCATCAACTCTGAGCGAAGGAATGCACCCGCGCGTCTGCTGCCGGTCTTTATGGTGTTCCTGATGACCGCCTCGATCATCGGCTGCAGCCGGAGTGAGCGATCGGAGCGCCCGGCTGCGATCGAACCGTCCGGCACCCAGGCTCAAGGCGGCGTGGAGCAACGGGACCTCAACGTCATCCTCATCACCATCGACACGCTGCGGTCCGACCGCGTCTCGAGCTACGGGTCGGACCACGTCGATACCCCGAACATCGATAGCTTCGCCTCGGAGGGCGTGCTCTTTTCGAATGCCGCCAGCACGGTGCCGTTCACCCTTCCGGCTCACTCGTCGATCCTCACCGGCTTGTACCCGCCGGGCCACGGCGTTCGCGAAAACGTTGGCTACACCCTCGACGCCAGTATCCCAACGTTGGCGGAGGTGCTATCGAATGGTGGCTGGAACACGGCCGGCTTTGTCAGCGCCTTCGTGTTGGATAGCCGTTGGGGCATCGGCCGCGGCTTCGATCGCTACTTCGACGACTTCAATCTGACCGATTTTGAATCAGCGAATCTCAGCTCGGTGCAGCGGTCCGGCGACGTCACGATCGCCGAGGCCGTTCGTTGGCTCGACGGGCGGTCCCAGGACTCGCCGTTCTTTCTCTGGCTCCACCTGTATGACCCTCACGATCCCTACACGCCGCCGGAGCCGTTCAAATCGCAGTACCCGAACCGCCCCTATGACGGGGAGGTTGCCTACACTGACTCGCTGATTGGGGAATTCCGTAAGGCACTCGAAGAACGCGGTCTGTTGGCGAGCTCGTTCGTTATTCTCACCGCCGACCACGGCGAGGGTCTCGGTGACCACGGCGAGTCCTCCCACGGGTTCTTCCTTTACGACACCACGATTCACGTGCCCCTGATCGTGCGGCAGCCGACCTCAGCGGATGCGGGGCGGGTGGTGGATGCGGCTGTCAGCCACGTGGACCTCTTTCCGACGATTCTGGATGTGGTCGGCCTCGCAGCGCCGAAAGAGGTTCACGGGCAGAGTCTGCTTCCCATGATCGCAGGCGAGAACGTCGAACTGGATCGAGGCGTCTATTCCGAGTCGCTTTACCCGCTGCTCCACTACGGTTGGGCGCCTCTGCGGGCGATCCGTACCGACAGCCGTAAGCTCATCAGCGCGCCGCGGCCGGAGGTCTTCGACGTCGTTGCGGATCCCCGGGAAGAGCGCGACCTTTCACTCGAGCAGCCGGGCGTAACCGGGGAGCTCGAAAAACGGCTTTCCGATCTGAGGGCGAAAATCGACCGTGATGCACCGGCGGCCGGGGCGGCGCCCGACATCGACCCAGAAACCCTAGCGCAGCTTCAGGCGCTGGGTTACGCCGTCGGCCAGGGTGGCGTCAGTCTAGAGGACGAAACCGATCGTCCTCGAGCCGACCCCAAGGACAAGATCAGAATCCATCGGACGATCATGGGGGCGCAGTCACTGATGCGAGACGATGAGGAAACGGCCGAAAAGACCCTCCTCGCCGTCCTGCAGACGGATCCGGATATCCTCGATGCCCACCAGATGCTGGGCCAGCTCGCGACGACTCAGCGACGGTTCGACGACGCCCTGGGACATTACCGGCGCGCTCTCGAGCTCGATCCTGTCCACAAGAACTCGTTGATGGGAATGGCCTCCTCCTACCGGGCTTTGGGCCGCTCGGAAGAGGCGCTGGTGGGTTTCCGGAGGGCACTCGATCTTTCGGGCCACGATACCCGGGCGACCCTCGCTATCGCCGACATCGAATTCAGCCTCGGCCGCCTCGACGAAGCGGCGAAGGCCCTCGACGAAGCGGCCGAAACCACCGAAGCACCGGCTCTGATTTTCAACAAGCTCGGCGAGGTGCGGGCAGAGCAGGGACGGTCCAGGGAGGCGATGACCCTCTTTGCCAGGGCGGTCGAAGAAAAGGATGCCTTCGCAGTTCCTTACTTCAACCTCGCGGCGCTCTACGAGGAAGCAGGAGATGCTCAGCGGGCGATAGCCCAATATGAGAAAGCCATCGAACTCGCGCCGAAATACCACCAGGCGCAGTTCAACCTCGGCCGTCTCGTCGGCTATCTAGGCCAGGTGGACCGGCAGCAAGAGCTTTGGGAAGCGTCCATCGAATCGAACCCGGGCTTTGTCCAGGGTTACTACTACCTGTCAAAGCTCCTGATGGATCGCAATGCTGACCTCGGGAAGGCGGAAGAACTCGTTCGCCTCGGGATCGAAAGGGACCCCAACCACAATGAGGGTCCCCTGGGCTATTACATCCTCGCCGACATCCTCAATCGGACAGGGCGGGCGGCGGAGGCTAGGGAGGCGGTCGCAGCCGGCCAGCGGATTCAGGCGGAAATGAAGTGATGAGATGAAACCGGTAATCACCCTGTTGTTGATGTTCGTCGCGTTGATTTCGGGAGCCGAAGAGACGATCGATCTTTGGCAGGGAGAGGCTCCTTACTCCAAACCGAACTCCCTCGAGGAGTACGTCAAGGAATCGTGGGGTGTGCCGTGCGCCCACAACGTCACGAAACCCACGCTGACCATCCATTCCGCACAAGGTGAGAACACCGGCAGGGCGGTTGTTGTCCTGCCCGGGGGTGGATATGTGCTGGAGTCGATTGTGGCCGAGGGGCAGCTGATCGCCGAGAGCCTGTCATCACAGGGAATCACAGCAGCAGTCCTTAAGTATCGACTCCCGTTGTTAGAGGCTTCCGATCAGCCCCACCTCGTGCCCATCACCGATGCCCGCAAGGCGATCAGTCTCATGAAGTCGATGGCTAAAAAATACGGTGTTGAACGTTCGAAAGTGGGGATCATGGGATTCTCTGCCGGCGGTCATCTGGCGACGGCGGTCAGCGTGCTGAGGTCGGACAACAAGGATGAGAATCCGGATTTTTCGGTGTTGATCTACCCAGTCACCACGTTGGGGGCCGAGAACCAGAAGTGGCTGGAGGAAGACCTCTTTCATCGGCCCATGACCGCGGACGAAATGCGGTTGTACTCTCTGGTGGAACATGTCGACGGCGCGACACCTCCCGCCTTTTTGTTACACGCGTACGACGACGAGGTCGTGCCGGTCAGCGAGTCGATAGTGTTTGCCGAAGCTCTGACCGCCGTTGGCCAGGACGTAGAGGTGCATTTCTTTGCCAGGGGAGGCCATGGCTTTGGCCCGGGGAGGTTAGAGGACGGAACCGGCCAGTGGCTCGCACTTCTGGCTGACTGGATAAAGAGGCAGTAGGAAGACGTCAGTCGATGACGGACTGATAGACCACGGGCCTGAAAAGGTCGCGGTAGGGTAGAGGTGGCTCGGGCAGCATCTGCACAAAATGCAGGTAGTCTGCGGCTCGTCGAGACGAGCCCGCCACCACCCGAAAAGGAGCCCGTCGCTTTCGAAAAATCACGAGCTTCCCCCGGTTGAAGGGGCGAGATCTGGGTGTTGTCCTCGTTCGGCATATAGACCGTGGTCAAGCGGGGCACCTGGCAAGATCACAGCACTGCAGAAGCGAGGGTATACGCCTCCGAGGCCGAATGGAAATCGTAATTCGGCTGTTTGGTACTGTGATGAAAGCGGGCCCAATGAAGATAGGAGAATTCGGAGACGGAGACGGGAGAATTCATGCACACCAAGAAAATCACCTTCGAAAACGCGTCTGGCCAGCGTCTGGCCGCCCTCCTCGATCTGCCCGTGGACGACGCGCCCATCGCGTACGCGCTCTTCGCCCACTGTTTTACCTGCTCGAAGAACTACAAGGGTGTGGCTAGGGTGTCGCGTGCGCTGGCGGCGGAGGGGGTAGCGGTGTTGCGTTTCGACTTCACTGGTCTCGGCGACAGTGAGGGCGATTTCGCCGACACGACCTTTTCGTCAAACGTCGGCGAGCTGGTAGCGGCCGCAGCATACATGGAGCGCGAGCTCGATGCACCGAAGATACTCATCGGTCACTCTCTCGGTGGGGCCGCGGTCCTGCGCGCTGCGGCGGACATTCCGTCGGCGAAGGCCTTTGCGACGATTGGGGCGCCGGCGAGCCTCGATCATCTCGAGGGCATGCTGCGCTCGAGTAGCGCGGACATTGAAGCGTCGGGCGAGGCCGAGGTTCAGATCGCGGGCCGGCCGTTCCGGATTCGCAGGGAGTTTCTCGACGATCTGTCGGCGGTCAACATGCGCGACGCTATTGCCGGCCTCGACCGAGCGTTGATGATTTTCCACTCGCCGCTCGACCGGACGGTGGCAATCGACCACGCGTACCAGATCTTCGACGCTGCGAAGGAGCCCAAAAGCCTCATCTCACTGGATCATGCCGACCACCTGCTGAACGAGGCGGACGACGCGCGCTATGTGGGTTCGATGATCGCTTCGTGGGCGCGGAGGTACATCGGCACGTCGCAGGAGGAAGTCAAGCTCGCGCGTCCGGGCGACAACCGGGTGGTGGCCCGCACCACCGACGGGTACCGGACCGAGGTCTTGGCCAACGGGCACCCGCTGGTTGCCGACGAGCCGGTGGCGGTCGGCGGCACGAACGCCGGCCCCACGCCCTACGAGTTGCTGGCGTCCGCCCTCGGCGCATGCACGTCGATCACGTTGAGAATGTACGCTGACCGCAAGGGGTGGCCGCTCGAAGCGGTCGAGGTTCGGTTGCAGCACGAGAAGATCCACTGCGAGGACTGCGCGGATACCGAGAGGCCCGGCGCCCGCATCGATCATTTCGCCAGAGAGATCGTGCTCGAAGGACCGCTGGACGACAAACAACGCGACCGTCTAGTCAGGATTGCCGACCGCTGCCCCGTCCACCGGACGCTCGAAGGACCAGCCGAAGTCAC